>NZ_JASCOO010000082.1:0-17641 GCF_029959485.1 Stenotrophomonas sp. PS02301 | reverse complement strand
TCATTGGCCGCCGCCCTCCCCGCCGACCAGCAGCTTGCGCTGGGGGGGCCCCCGGCCGGCCGGGCCCGCGCCGCCGAGGAACACCGGCCGGCGCTGGTTGACCCAGCGCTTGAGCCGGTTGGCGCCCGCCACATCGGCAAAGCGGGTGGTGTCGTACTCGTAGTGCAGGTGGCCGGCGCGGTTGAGCAACTCGAACTTGAGCCGGGCCAGCTGTGGCAGGTCGTCCTGGCTGAGCGCGCCATCGGCGAAGATCAGCTGCCGGGCGATCCGGCGCGCGTCGACCAGGCTCAGCCCGCGCAGGTTGTGCAGGATCTTCTGGACCGCCTCGTTGTCCACCTCCACGCGCCGCCCGCCGTTCTCGCGGGCATAGGCTTCGGCTTCCTCGCGCAGCATCTTCAGCAGCGCGTTGAGGTCGGGTAGGCGCGGGTTGAAGCGGGTGGCCAGCGCTTCCAGCTCGGCCGGCAGCTCGACCTTGGCCCCGACCAGCACCAGCACGTGGGCCTCGCAGTGCCGCCGCTGGATCAGGTCGCGCAGGGCGCGCTGGTGGCTGGCATAGCCCAGGTAGGGGTGGAAATCGAGCAGCAGATAAATACCGCGCTGCTCGGCCTGGCGGATCATCTGCAGGGCCGAACTGGCATCGGGCGGGCCGACCGGGTCGTCCTCGCGGTCCATGTCGATCCGGCGCAGGCCCTCGGTGATCGACCAGCGGTGCAGGGCCCGCCAGACATGCATCAGGGTCTGGCGGAACAGCTCCACCACCCGGCCCTCATCCTGGGTCTCGATGATGATCAGCGGGGTGTTGGCGCGGATCAGCGCGCTCAGGTCCTGTAGTTCGCTCATGCTGGCGGTCAGTCCATTGGAACCATCCACGATAGCAAAGCCGTGGCCGTCGGTTCTGGTTCAGCGCTGCGACTATCTCCGTCACAGGCGCCGGTGTAGGCTGCGGGAACGTTCCCCGGAAGCGAGGCTTGCATGAAGACGATCCTGGTGGCCGGTTCCAAGGGCGGGGTGGGCAAGACCACCGTCGCCACCCACCTGGCGGCGCATTCGGCATTGGAAGGCAAACGGACCGTCCTGGCCGATGCCGATCCCCAGGGCTCCAGCACCCGCTGGGCGCAACGCCGCTCGGTTCTGGAAAGCGCCGTGCTGCCGATCGACGTGTATCGCAAAAAGAGCTGGGAACGACTGGTTCCCGAGGGCACCGACGAGGTCATCATCGATGCTCCGGCCGGTGCGATGGCCGACGATATTCCGCATTTCCTTGATGTTGCCGATGCGGTGGTGGTCCCCGTGCTGCCCTCCGCGCTGGATATCGAAGCCATCGTCGGCTTCCTCAACAGCCTGTCGCGCGTGCCCCGCGTCCACAACCGCAGCCTGCCGGTCGGGTTGGTGCTCAACCGCACCAAACCCTGGACGCAGACCTCGCAACAGGCGATACAGATGTTGGCCGATTGGCCGTATGAGGTCGTCGCGCAGTTGCGCGACAGCCAAAGCTATGTGGTGATGGTCGGGCTCGGACGGAGTCTGTTCGACTACCGCTCGGCCCAGGTGCGCGAGCACCAGAATGACTGGGAGCCGCTGTTGAAGTGGCTGAAGAAAGCCTGACACGAGAGATCCCATGCGAGAACTGATACTGCTGCGTCACGCCCATGCTGAAACCGCCAGCACCGGCCAGGCCGATCTGGACCGCCCGCTGTCGCCGGTCGGTCTGGCCGAAGCCGAGGCCGCCGGCCGCTGGCTCAAGGAAAACAATCTGCTGCCGGACTGCGTGCTCTGCTCGCCGTCGCGGCGGACCCGCGAAACCCTGGAAGCCGTCCTGGGCATCACCGGCTTCGTCGAGAAGCGGCTGGAGGACGCCGTCTACGAGGCCACCCCCGGCACCCTGATGGGGTTGATCGATGCGCGCCGCGATGTGGACCGCCTGCTGGTGGTGGGCCATAACCCCGGCCTGGAGCAACTGGTTGCCCTGATGAGCGAGGGCACCAGCAGCGACTACCGCGGCATGCCGCCGGGCGGGATCGCGGTACTGGCCTTCGACCGTGAGGCCGCCATCGAGCCTGGCGTGGCCAGCCTGACCGCCTTCTGGTGGCCGTAAGCAGTGTGGGCAGTCCGTGCGACGTGGTTCGGGCTGCTGTTGATGGCAGGGGCGGTGCATGCCGCCCCGCCGTCGTCGGTACCGGCTCCGACCAGCCATGCCCTGGCCTTCGATACGGCCAGCTCGCGCTTCGGGTTTGAGATCCGCACGCGGCTGGGACAGCGCATCGAGGGCGTGTTCCCGCGCTTTGAAGGCAACATCGAGGTGCTCTCCGACGGTCGCCACCAGGTGCACCTGCGGATGTTCACCCGTTACGTGGAAATCCCCGGCAAACCCCGCTACACCGGCTGGATGCGCGGCGAGGAGTTCTTCGACTCGGCGCGCTACCCGGTGGTCGAGTTCGATTCACTGCCCTACTGGCCGGAGGTTGTGGACAAGGGCGGCAGCATCCAGGGCCGGCTGATCCTGCGCGGGGTCAGCCACCCGGAGACCCTGCGGGTCGAGCCGCCGGCCTGTGCCCGGGCCGGGTATGATTGCGATGTGGTCAGCCGCGGTACCGTCCAACGTGGCCGGTATGGAATGGACAGCTGGCAGTTAGCCCTGAGTGATCGAGTGACCTTTGTATTGCGTGCGCGTCTGAGCGAGGCGCCGAAACCGTGAACCCATTGCTGCGTCTGTTGGTGCTGGCAACGCTGTTGCTGGGCAGCGGCTGTGCCTCGCTGTCCAATGCCGAGCGTGACCGCGCGGCCGGCATCGCCGTGCAGGCGCGCTCGACCGTGGTCGACTGCGACCAGCCGGATCGCTGTGCGCTGGATTCGCCGCTGCGCGCCCTCGGTGGCCGTGCGTTCGCCGAATCCCACGCCGGCCAGCCGCGCCACTATGCCACCCTCCTGGACGAAGGCGAGGTCTCGCTGGTCGCGCGGTTGAACCTGATCCGCAGCGCCACCCGCAGCATCGACCTGCAGACCTACATCTTCGACAAGGACGACAGCGCCCGGCTGGTGCTGGACGAACTGCAGGCGGCCGCCCGCCGCGGGGTCAAGGTGCGCGTGCTGATCGACCAGCTCTCGGCGATCTCCGATCTGGAGATTCTCGGCGCCCTGTCCGGCAGCCATGCGAATTTTTCGCTGCGGGTCTACAACCCGACCTTCGGCAAGGCACGCCTGAACTACTTCGACTACGCCGCCAGCGTGGTCTGCTGCTTCCGCCGCTTCAACCAGCGCATGCACAACAAGCTGCTGGTGGTCGACGATGCGTTGGGCGTGGTCGGTGGGCGCAATTACCAGGACGACTATTACGACTGGGACAGTGAATACAACTTCCGCGACCGCGACGTGATCGTGGCCGGCCCGGAGGTGCGCGAGATGGCCGCCAACTTCGATGCCTTCTGGCGCGCGCCGCGCAGCGTGCCGGCCGAGCGTCTCAACGATGTGGGGCGAACATTGCTCCGCCAGGGCGTACCGGCCATGCCGCCGGCCGACTTCCGGCGGCCGGAGCGGGTCGAGCGGGTCAGCGAAGAAGCCAACGATCCGGAGTTCGTGCGGCGTACCTTCGTGGACACCGCCCTGCCGGTGGCCTCGGTGCAGTACGTCGCGGACCTGCCACGCAAACATCGCCGCGAACGCGCCAGCCAGCCGGCCAACGGCCAGCACGTGACCGAGCCGCAACTGGATGCGTTGATCGCCAGCGCGCAGTCCGAAGTGCTGCTGCAGACCCCCTATCTGGTCCTGTCCAAGCCGGCGCAGCAGCTGTTCCGCACCCTGCGCAAGCGCGAGCAGGCGCCGCGCGTGGTGGTCTCGACCAACAGCCTGGCCGCCACCGACAACCCGATCGTCTACGCGCTGTCCTACAAGTACAAACGCCGCAACCTGCGCGAGCTCGGCTTCAACATCTACGAGTTCAAGCCATTCCCGCTGGATGCGCCGGTGGATTACCGCAATCTGCTGCCCGCACCGCTGGGGAGCGAGGTGCCGCCGTCGCAGGGCAAGCGCAGCAGCCTGCTCGGTGGCAGCGCGGCCGGCAGCAATGCGCGCGGCAGCGCCGACAACCGTGCCAGCAGCGGCCCGCGTCGAGGGAGTGCCGATCGCAACAGCGCCAGCGGTCGCCGCCGCAGTACCGATGGCAGCGAAGTCGAGCGCCGCGTGCTGCGTGCCGAAACCCGGCCCTCATTCCTGGGCACCAAGGCGGTCAACAAGCCGCTGCCGGTCACCCGCAAGGGCGCGCGCATGGGCCTGCACGCCAAGTCGATGGTGGTGGACCGCCGCATCGGCGTGGTCGGCACGCACAACTTCGATCCGCGCAGTGAGAACTACAACACCGAAGGGGCGGTGATCATCGATGACCCGGTGTTCGCCGAGGCGCTGGCGCAGAGCATCCTGCGCGACATCCACCCGCAGAACTCCTGGGTGGTCGCGCCGCGTGCCAAGCCGCCGGTGCTGTCCGGCCTGAACTACAGCGTCGGCAAGGCCTCCGAGGCGTTGCCGGTGCTCGATTTCTGGCCGTGGCGCTACGCCACTGATTACGAATTCCAGCCCGGGCCCGCGTGCCCGGCTCCGCTCAAGCGGCAGGACCCGGCCTTCCACACCTGTTATGTCGCCGTCGGTGACTTCCCCGAAGTGAATGTCGGGCCGAAGTGGCTGCTGGTGCGCATGCTCACCGCCTTCGGCGCCGGGCTGGTCCCGATCCTGTAAGTCTGCAACCCCACGGAGAAGCTGCATGTCCCAGGTATTCCGCGACGCGGTGTCCATCGAAGCGCTCAACGCGCTCAGCCGCAACACGCTCATCGAGCACCTGGGCATCGCGTTCACCGCCGCCGGCGAGGACTGGATCAGCGCGACCATGCCGGTCGACGAACGCACCCGCCAGCCGTACGGCATCCTGCACGGTGGCGCCTCGGTGGTGCTGGCCGAAACCCTGGGCAGCAGCGCCGGCAATCTGTGCGTGGATACCACGCAGCAGGTCTGCGTGGGGCTGGAAATCAACGCCAACCACATCCGCGCCGTGCGCGCCGGCACCGTCACCGGCACCGCGCGTGCGGTGCATGTCGGGCGCAGCACCCAGGTCTGGGACATCCGCATCGAGGACGAGGCCGGCAAGCTGGTCTGCACCTCGCGGTTGACCCTGGCGGTGGTGCCCGCCGTGCGCCCGGGCTGATCGCGCGCATGGCACGGATGCTGTGTTGCGTGGCCCACCACAGTGCGCCGGCGCATGTGGGGACGGCCGTTGTGCCGCCGGTGGCCGTTGGCTTGACGGCTTGCGGCGGCTGGCTTGCGCACGCCATCGATTTGTCCGGATTCCGCTGGCAGAGCCTGCGGCGCTCGGGTATCGTTCGCGGATGAATTCCCCCACTCCGGCCTCACGTGGCGGCGTGGCGCGTGTGTGCCGTTACCTGTACCGCGTACCGCTGCTGCTGGTCCACCTGTTGCTGTTCCTGCCGATGCTGCTGATCGCCATGCTGCCGCCGTGGGGGCGCGTGCGCGTGGGCGAGCGCACTTTCGAACATGCGGCGGTGAACGCCTGGTCGGCCGGCCTGATGTGGATCTTCGGCTTTCGCCTGCACCGGATCGGCACGCCGCTGCCGGGTGCGGTGCTGTTCGTGGCCAACCATGTCAGCTGGGTCGATATCTCGATGCTGCACAGCCAGCGGATGATGGGCTTCGTGGCCAAGCAGGAGATCGCCGGCTGGCCGGTGGTCGGTTGGCTGGCCGCGCGCGGGCAGACCATTTTCCACCAGCGTGGCAGCACCGAATCGCTGGGTGGCGTGATGCAGGAAATGGTCGTGCGCCTGCGCGAAGGCAAGGCGGTCGGCGTGTTCCCCGAAGGGCGCACCCGCGGTGGCCATGAAGTCGGCCCGTTCCATGCGCGCATCTTCCAGGCCGCGGTCGAGACCCAGGTCCCGATCCAGCCGGTCGCGCTGCGCTATGGCTGGCGCGGTGACGCGCAGACCATTGTTGCGTTCGGCCCGAAAGAGAGTTTCTTCGCCAACTTCCTGCGTCTGCTGGGAGAGCCGGCACGGCGGGCCGAGGTCCACTTCCTCGCGCCCATTGATACCCACGATCTGGAAGGCCGTCGCCGCATCGCAGAAACCTCGCGTGCGCGCATCCTGGCGGCCATGTCCGCCGAGTAAGCGGTGGTGTTCCTTCACACGCCAGCGTCGCGGCCGGGAGCAGGCTCGCGCCCATGTTGACTGCTGCCGACTATCATCCCCCGCGTTGGCTGCGCAATCCGCACCTGCAGTCGATGCTCAGCTCCAGCCGGATGCGCATGCAGCGCGGCCTTGCACTGCTTGCGGCCACCGGCGCGCACACCGACGAACTCATTCTCGATGGCGGCGAAGGCGTCCGCCTGCAGGGCTGGCACAGCTATATCCAGGGGCGCCAGCCGATCGGCATGGCGTTGCTGCTGCATGGCTGGGAAGGCAGTGCCGAATCCAGCTACATGCGCATGACCGCCGCGCGGCTGCTGGAAGAGGGCTACGACGTGGTGCGGCTGAACTTCCGCGACCACGGCAACACCCACCATCTCAACCCCGGCATCTTCCACTCCAACCGCATCGATGAAGTGGTGCAGGCTGCCGGGGATATCGCCCGGCGCTGGCCCGAGCTGCCCCTGGTCGCGGCCGGCTATTCGCTGGGCGGCAACTTCGTGCTCCGCCTGGCACTGCGTGCGCCCTCGGCCGGCGTGCCGCTGCGCCGCGTGGCCTCGGTCTGCCCGGTGCTGGACCCGGCGATCACGATGGAAAGCATCGAGAACGGCCCGGCAATGTACGACTGGTACTTCCGGCGTAAATGGGCTGGCTCGCTGCGCCGCAAGCGCGATCTGTTTCCCGAGCTGAGCGACTGGGACGACCGTGTGCTCAAGCTGGACATCCGCGCGCTGACCGCCTGGCTGGTCGAGCACCACACCGAGTTCGGCTCGCTGCAGGCCTACTTCGATGGCTACTCCATCGCGGGTGATCGCCTGGCCGGGTTGCAGGTGCCGGCCGACATCCTGATGGCCCAGGACGATCCGGTGATCCCGTTCGCCACCTTCAACGGCTGGCGCCTGCCGGCCCATGCCCACCTGGAAATCGCCCCCTGGGGCGGCCACTGCGGCTTCCTGGAGAACTGGCGCGGCGATGGCTTCTCCGAGCGCTGGGTAGCCCAGCGGTTGCGGATCGAGGCCAATACGCCCGCCTGACCGGGCGTTCTGGCCGTCCGGCCCCGCTACAATCGGGGTTTGCCCTCGAGTTCGGACCGTCATGCAAGACCAGATTCTCCAAGCCCTGCGCCGCAATGCGGTGGACGATGCCGTGCAGCTGGCGCGCGAATGGACCACGGCCGAGCCGGAGCAGCCGCAGGCGCACCGCTGGTTGTCGCTGTCGCTGCAGCAGCAGGGCCAGTTCGATGACGCACTGGCCAGCCTGCAGCAGGCGCTGACGCTGGCGCCGGACAATTCCGACCTGCATCTGCAGCAGGCAGGCCTGCTGCTGGCCCTGCGCCAGTTCGATGCGGCCGGCTCGGCGCTGGACCGCACGGCCGAACTCAACCCCAATGAACTGTCCGCGTACGTGATGCAGGCGCATCTGGCGCTGGCCCGCAACGACGTGGATGAAGCCGATCGACTGACCCGGCTGGCGCTGCGCGTGGACGACGATCATCCGGAACTGGCCGCGCTGTCGGGCATGGTCGCGCTGCGCCGTGGCGAGGTGGATCGCGCGCTGGCCCAGCTCTCGGCAGCCAGCCAGGCGCTGCCCGATGACGCGCGTGTGTTGTATGCGCTCGGCTTCGCCTACCTTGGCAAAGACATGTTGGCCTTCGCCGAACAGGCCTTCCGCCGTGTGCTTGCCCTGAATCCGGCGACCACCGCCCTGCAGGGGCTGGTGGTCCAGCTCGCGCTGCGCCAAGGCAACCTGGAAAGCGCGTCGGACATGATGCACCAGGTGCTGGCTGCGCCCGGTGGCGACACCCCGGCCATGCGCCGTCTGGCCGGGGAGCTCGAACTGCAGGCCGGTCAGCCGTTGCAGGCGCTTGAGCACCTGTTGCCGGTGCTGGCGCAGTGGCCGTCCGATCGCCACACGCTGCAGATGCTGCTGATGGCCTGGCAGCGCCTGGGCCGCGAACAGCAGGCACGGGAGACGCTGGATGCGGCCTTGGCTGAGCACCCGGCCATCCATGATCTGTGGATGGCGCGCCTCACGGTCGAGCCCGTGGGGGGCCCGGAAGCGGTCGCCATCGGCGAGCGCTGGCTGCAGGCCATGCCCGAGCATCTGCCGGCGCTGGAGACGCGCCTGCGCCTGCACGACATGAACAACGAAGAAGACGCGGCCGAAGCCGTGGCCGAGCGCATCGTCGCGCTGGAGCCGGGCCGGGCATCGGGCGAAGTGCGACTGGTCGATGGCCTGCTCGCACGCGACCCGGCCGCCGCCATTGCGCGCGTGCAGGCGCTGCATGACAACGCACCTGAAGAAGCGAAGGCCGGGCTGCGCGCGTGGCTGGGGTCCGTCCAGGACCGTGCCGGCCAGTACCACGATGCGCTGCGGACGTGGGTGGACCTGCATGCGGCCGAGGCACCCCAGCGCCTGCCGCTGCCGCCGCAGGCCAAAGCCCCGCTGAGCTGGCCGGAGCTGGCGCCGGTGGCTGAGGACAATGCCGTCGCCCCGCTGTTCATCTGGGGGGCACCGGGCGCCGGGGTGGAGCGGGTGGTCGCCGCGATGGCAGCCGCCAGCCCGGTGATGCGCGGCGACCGTTTCGGGCCCACGCCGCCCAATGATCCCTTCCAGCGCTACCACACGCTGCAGGAACTCTCGACCGGCAAGCTCACCCCGGAAGCGCTGGTGGAGCAATGGCGCAGTCAGTTGCCGGCCCGGGGCATCGCCGACGGCGCGGTGATCGACTGGCTGCTGTGGTGGGACAACGCACTGCTGTGGGCGCTGCGCCCGCAGCTGCCGGAGGGCCGCCTGATCATCGTGCTGCGTGACCCGCGCGACATGCTGCTGGAGTGGATCGCCTTCAGCGCCCCGGCACCGCTCGCGGTGACCTCGGTGCACGAAGCGGCCGAATGGCTGGCGCGTTCGCTGGCTCAGGTTGCCACCCTGCACGAGCAGAACCTGTACCCGCACGCGCTGTTGAAGATCGACGACATCGGCAACGATCCGCAGGCGATGGCCGAGTACCTCGGCGCCCAGTTCGGCATGCGTTTCCCGCCGGCACCCACGCTTGGCCCGGCCCGCATGGCCCCGGGCCACTGGCGCGATTACCGCGATGAAATGGGCCCGGCCTTCGCGCTGCTGACCTCGGTCGCAGTGCGCCTGGGCTACCCGGAAGCGTGAGGAGACCGGTATGCATCTGAGCAGTGACAGCATCACCAACGGCCAGCCGATCGCCGCCACGTTCGCGGCCGGCACTGCCGAGGGCTTCGCGCCCAACCGCAACCCGCAGCTGGCCTGGCACGACGTGCCGGCCGGTACCCGTTCGTTCGCGCTGTTGTGCATCGACCCGGATGTGCCGACCGTGCCGGAGACGGTCGGCCGCCAGGATCGCACGGTGCCACGCGATCAGCCGCGTGCGCACTTCGCGCACTGGGCGATGGCCGATATCCCGGCCGACGTGCGCGAGCTCGCCGCGGGCAGCTGCAGCGATGGCTTCACCGTGGGGGGCAAGACCCAGCCGGCGGGCCCGGCAGGCAGCCGTCAGGGCCTGAACGATTTCACCGGCTGGTTTGCCGGCACTCCGGACATGGCCGGCCAGTACCTGGGTTATGACGGCCCCTACCCGCCGTTCAACGACGAGCGCGTGCACCGCTATTTCTTCCGTGTGTTCGCGCTGGACGTGGCGCAGCTGGCGCTGCCCACGCCGTTCACCGCCGCGGATGTGCTGCATGCGATGCACGGGCACGTGCTGGCCGAAGCCTCGCTGCATGGCACCTACACGTTGAATCCGGCGCTGGCCTGAGGTGAGGTGCCGACCATGGGTCGGCGCGCGCCCCGGTAGATTCCGACCGCTGACCGGTACGACGTGATCGGGAACCGGGCATTGCCCGGCACGACATGATGAAGAAG
Organism: Stenotrophomonas sp. PS02301; assembly: GCF_029959485.1. NCBI lineage: Bacteria > Pseudomonadati > Pseudomonadota > Gammaproteobacteria > Lysobacterales > Lysobacteraceae > Stenotrophomonas > Stenotrophomonas sp. PS02301. Next base: position 7,568 of record NZ_JASCOO010000082.1, on the reverse strand, counting down.
GGCGGCCCGTGGCCGCCCTTCTGCTTTCCTATTTCTTCTCGTTCGCGGACTCGACCACCATGTCCAGCACGTAGGCGTTGGACGAGGCATCGGCCGGCGGGTTGGCGATCGTGTAACGCTTCACGCGCACCACGTTGCGCACGCCGTCTTCGTGGGTGTAGCCCTCGATGACGTCGTAGAAGTTCTGCCACTCCCCCGGCTCGCCCTGCTTGATGCCGTTGGCGTCGTAGCGGATCTCGCGGGTCTGCAGGCACTGCTTGTCGCGGATCATCGGGTGCGGGCACGGCTTGGTCTGCGCGGCCACTTCCAGGAACACCGTTTCGCCTTCGCCGCCGTAGCGGGTTTCCGCGGTCGGCTCCGGGGTGAACACCAGCACATCGCCCTTGGTGGTGCGCAGGGTCAGCTGGCCGGCATCGCCCAGTTCGGTCTTGAGCGCGCCTTCCAGGCGGCTGCTGACGGCCTGGTCCAGCTCCATCAGGTTCTTGTCCGTGCAGGCCATCATGGTCGAGGCCATCGGCGAGAGGGTCAGCGAACCATCGGCCAGCGTGTAGCCGCCGCCCATGCGGTTGCAGGTGTTGCTGATCGCGATGCGGTCATCCTTGAAATCCAGCGTGACCGGCGTGTCGGCGCGGGCGAACAGCGCATCGATGCGCTTGCCGCTGGCATCGGTGGCCGAATCCAGGCGCCAATGGCTGCCCTGAAGGCGCTGCATGTCCAGACGGGCCACGGCGGCCTGGTCGGCGGCGGCGGTCGGTGCCGGGGCGAGGTCATCGCGGCCGGCCGGGGCGGTGGAGGGGTTGCTGCAGGCGGCCATCAGGGCCAGCGGCAGCATCAGCATCAGGGTGCGTTTCATGTACATCTCCTTGGGAACCTGGGGAAAAACGCCGGCGCATCCACAACGGGGTTGTGCCAGCGCCGGGCCGTTCAGTTGCCAGCCGGCAACCAGAGCAGCAATGCCGCGCCCAGCGCGATGCGGTAAACCGCGAACGCCGTGAACCGGTGCGACTTGATGTAGCCCAGCAACCACTTCACTACGATGAAGCCGGTGACGACCGCGGCAAGGAAGGCCACGCCCACATCGGTCCAGTTCTCGCTGGCAAGCTTGCCGTCCTTGGCCAGTTCCAGGAAGGCATAGCCGCTGGCGGCGAACATGGTCGGGATGCCCACCAGGAACACGAACTCGGTGGCCTTCGCGCGGCGGCTCAGGCCGAACAGCATCGCGATGAAGATCGCCGCCGCCGAACGCGAGGTCCCCGGGAACACACCGGCCACCACCTGCGCCACGCCCACCAGGATGGCGACCTTCCAGGTCACCTCATCGCGCTCGGGCAGGCGCGCGGTGTAGGCCTCCACCAGGAGCATCCAGAGGCCACCGATGATCAGCGCCCAGGCCACCGGCGTGACCGTCTCGGGCAGCTCCCAGCCGGCCAGGCGGACCGGCAGGCCCACCACGGCGGTCACCAGGAAGGCAGTCCCCAACTTGAGCACGTAATCGCGGTTGGCGCGTTCATGCAGGCCGGTGGCCAGGGTCCACAGCCGCTGCCGGAACACCAGCGTGATCGCCAGGATCGCGCCGGCCTGGATGATGATGTTGAAGAAGTCTGAGCGTGCGCCCAGCCAGTGCTGGGCGATCAGCAGATGGCCGGTGCTGGAGATCGGCAGGAATTCGGTGAGGCCTTCAAGAATGCCCAGAAGGAGGGCGGAGAGCAGGTCGGACATCGGCGGTACTGGAGCTCGCGCAGGGGTGGAATCGGGCAGCGGCGACAGCCGGACGCTGTGGCCAACGTCGCCTGTCGACGGCCCGTGGGCGTAAAGCATAGTGCATCCCGCATCGCACCAAAGGTGTGCATGGTGCAGCGTTTGCACTGCTTTGGTGCGTTCGCGCACGCGCCGCGAGGCGCGCCCGCCCAGTGAAATCAAGGATTTGTGAACGCGGAAAAGTTGGCACGGGGTTTGCTGTATCTACATACGCAATCACCCATCTGAGGTTTCACCGATGTCCGTGGAAAATGTTGAGAAGCTGATCAAGGACAACCAGATCGAGTTCATCGACCTGCGTTTCGTCGATATGCGTGGTATCGAGCAGCACGTCACCTTCCCGGTCAGCATCGTGGAGCCGTCGCTGTTTGAAGAAGGCAAGATGTTCGATGGCAGCTCGATCGCCGGCTGGAAGGGCATCAACGAGTCGGACATGGTGCTGCTGCCGGATCCGTCCAGCGCCTACATCGACCCGTTCTACGCCGACCCGACCCTGGTCATCAGCTGCGACATCCTCGATCCGGCCACCATGCAGCCGTACGGCCGCTGCCCGCGCGGCATCGCCAAGCGTGCCGAGGCCTACCTGAAGTCCTCCGGCATCGCCGAGCAGGCCTTCTTCGGCCCGGAGCCGGAGTTCTTCATCTTCGATTCGGTCCGCTTCGCCAACGACATGGGCCACACCTTCTTCAAGATCGATTCCGAAGAAGCGGCCTGGAGCACCGGTGACAAGTACGATGGCGCCAACAGCGGCTACCGTCCTGCCGTGAAGGGCGGCTACTTCCCGGTCCCGCCGACCGATTCGCTGCACGACCTGCGTGCGGAAATGTGCAAGACGCTGGAACAGGTCGGCATCGAAGTGGAAGTGCAGCATCATGAAGTGGCCACTGCCGGCCAGTGCGAGATCGGCACCAAGTTCAGCACCCTGGTGCAGAAGGCCGATGAACTGCTGCGCATGAAGCACGTCATCAAGAACGTCGCCCACCGCAACGGCAAGACCGCCACCTTCATGCCCAAGCCGCTGGTCGGCGACAACGGCAGCGGCATGCACGTGCACCAGTCGCTCTCCAAGGGCGGCACCAACCTGTTCTCCGGTGACGGCTACGGCGGCCTGAGCCAGCTGGCGCTGTGGTACATCGGCGGCATCTTCAAGCACGCCAAGGCGATCAATGCCTTCGCCAACTCCGGCACCAACAGCTACAAGCGCCTGGTGCCGGGCTTTGAAGCCCCGGTGATGCTGGCCTACTCGGCCCGCAACCGCTCCGCCTCGTGCCGCATTCCGTGGGTGTCCAACCCGAAGGCGCGCCGCATCGAAATGCGCTTCCCCGATCCGATCCAGTCCGGCTACCTGACCTTCACCGTGCTGATGATGGCCGGCCTGGACGGCATCAAGAACCAGATCGACCCGGGCGCCCCGAGCGACAAGGATCTGTACGACCTGCCGCCGGAAGAAGAGAAGCTGATCCCGCAGGTCTGCTCCTCGCTGGACCAGGCCCTGGAAGCGCTGGACAAGGACCGCGAGTTCCTCAAGGCAGGTGGCGTGATGAGCGACGATTTCATCGATGGCTACATCGCGCTGAAGATGCAGGAAGTCACCAAGTTCCGCGCGGCGACCCATCCGCTTGAGTACCAGATGTACTACGCGAACTGAGCAACAGGTGACGATGACGAAGGATTTCCCTCCCACCCTTCGTCATCGTCGCCGCCTTGGCGGCTGGGGAGCCGGCAAAGCACGTCGTAGAGCGGACCGTTGGTCCGCTGCACCACCAGGGGCAAGAGAGACCGGACGCGTCATGGGCCCTTCCTCCCTCCCGCGTCACCGCTGGCGTCGCCCTTCGGGCGTCGGCATCGGCGTGGCCCATGCAACGTTCGGCGCAACGACCGGCGGCCATGTGCAAGTGGCCGCCGGTTGACCTGACATCGGCCCCACGCGGGCCGGTTCCATCCACCATCGGGATATGCGCATGAAATTGATCTCCGCCATCATCCGGCCGTTCAAGCTCGACGAGGTCCGCGAGGCCCTCTCCGACGCTGGCGTGTCGGGCATCACCGTGACCGAAGTCAAAGGCTTCGGGCGCCAGAAGGGCCACACCGAGTTGTATCGCGGCGCGGAGTACGTCGTGGATTTCCTGCCGAAGATCAAGATCGAGACCGTCGTGACCGACGATCGCCTGGAGGCCGTGGTCGAGGCCATCCAGACCGCAGCCGGCACCGGCAAGATCGGCGACGGCAAGATCTTTGTCACCGCGGTCGAACAGGTCGTCCGCATCCGCACCGGCGAAATCGGCGCTGACGCGCTCTAACCCCACTCGGAGCCCACAATGAAGACCTCTTTGTTCACCGGGTGGCAAGCCCGGTTCCATGCCGTGTGCCTGATGATGTTGCTCAGCGCGTTGGCCGTTGGTGCCTTCTCCAGCAGCGCGCACGCCCAGGCGCAGGTCACGCCGGTACCCTCGGAGACGGTCGCGGTCGAGCCGCTGCCGGCCACGCCCGGGGCCACCGCCGCGCCGGTTGCAGAAGCGGCCGCCGCCACGTTCGATCACGGCGATGTCGCCTGGATGCTCACCTCCACCTTGCTGGTGCTGCTGATGGTGGTGCCGGGCCTGGCCCTGTTCTACGGCGGCCTGGTCCGCTCCAAGAACGTGCTGTCCATCCTCAGCCAGATCCTGGTGGTGTTCTCGCTGGTGCTGATGCTGTGGGTGGCCTATGGCTACAGCGCGGTGTTCAGTGAAGGCAACGCCTTCTTCGGCTCGTTCACCCAGTTCGCCTTCCTCAAGGGCTTCGGCCCGGACACCGTCGGCAACACGCCGATCGCCGGCCTGCCGGATTATCTGTTCGTCGCCTTCCAGTCGACCTTCGCCGGCATCACCACCGCCCTGATCGTCGGTGCGTTCGCCGAGCGCATCAAGTTCAAGGCCGTGCTGCTGTTCTCGGCCCTGTGGTTCACCCTGAGCTACATCCCGATGGCGCACATCGTGTGGGGCGGCGGCTATCTCGGTGAGATGGGTGCGATCGATTTCGCCGGTGGCACCGTGGTCCACATCAATGCCGGCGTGGCGGGCCTGGTGGGCGCGTACTTCGTCGGCAAGCGCATCGGCTACGGCCAGACCGCACTGAAGCCGCACAACGTGCCGTTCACCTACATCGGCGCGATGCTGCTGTGGGTGGGCTGGTTCGGCTTCAACGCCGGCTCGGCCGCCGCCGCCGACACCGTCGCCTCGCTGGCCTTCATCAACACCATCCTCGCCACCGCCGCTGCGGTGCTGGGCTGGACCCTGGTCGAAGCGGTCAGCAAGGGCAAGCCGTCCGCGCTGGGTGCTGCCTCCGGCGCCGTGGCCGGCCTGGTCGGCATCACCCCGGCCTGCGGCACCGTGGGCCCGCTGGGCGCGATCGTGATCGGCCTGGTCGCCGGCGTGGTCTGCGTCTGGGGCGTCACCGGTCTCAAGCGCCTGCTCAAGGTCGATGACACCGCCGACGTGTTCGGTGTGCACGGCATCGGCGGCATCGTCGGGGCACTGCTCACCGGTGTGTTCAGTGCGCAATCGCTGGGCGGCACCAAGGCCGATCTGGACATCGGCCACCAGGTCTGGGTGCAGCTGGTCAGCGTCGGCTTCACCATCGTCTGGTGTGCCGTGGCCACCGTGCTGATCCTGCTGGTGGTGCGCATGGTGTTCGGCCTGCGCGTCACCGAAGAAGCCGAGCGCACCGGCCTGGATGTCACCTCGCACGGCGAATCGGCCTACGAGGCCTGAGCCGCGCGATGCCGCATTAGAAACGAGAGAGAGCTGCTTCACCTTCGCCGGCGGCCTTCGGGTCGCCGGCTTTTTTGTGGGCGGCCCATAAGCCAACATGCCCTGACCGGCGTCACGCTTTCACGCGCGCGTTTTCACACACGATCCGACCAACGGTCATTTCCAACCCTGTTTCCGGCGGCCCGATTGGCTTACAGTGCGCGCGCCAGCGGCCATCGCGTCGGCTGGCCCGGATTCTTTCCAAGGAAGAGCGTAATCGTGCAACAGGGACGTAATGAACGCAGCCGTGCGCTGCGCTGGCGACTGACTGTGGGTGTTGCAGTGGCCATGGGCTGCCTGCCGGCCGCCGTGTGCGCGCAGGTTGCCCCACCGGATCAGGAACTGCTGCGCCAGCAGGAACGCGAGCGGGCCCTGCGTGAACAGCAGGAGACCACACCGGACGTGCGCCTCCAGGCCGCGCCGGAAGAGGCGGTGGGTCGCCTGCCGGCTGCCGAATCGCCGTGCTTCCCGATCCAGCGCATCGTGCTGGAGGGGGAGCTGGCCGATCGCTTCCGCTGGTCACTGCGCGCGGCTGATCCGAGCGACGATCCGGCCACCGGCCGTTGCCTGGGCACCGGCGGCGTGGACATCGTGATCAAGCGCATGCAGAACGCGATCATCGCGCGGGGCTATGTGACCACCCGCATCCTGGCCGCACCGCAGGACCTGAAGACCGGCACGCTGACCCTCACCGTGGTGCCGGGTCGCATCAACGCCGTCCGCTTCGCCAGCGAGGAAGGGCGTACGCCCGCCCTGTGGAATGCGTTGGCGGTGGGCCCGGGCGATGTGCTCAACCTGCGCGATATCGAACAGGCGCTGGAGAATCTGCAGCGCGTGCCGACCGCCGCAGTCGACATCCAGATCGCCCCACCGCAGGAGGGCGCACAGGACAAGCCCGGTGAAAGCGACCTGGTCATCAGCTGGGCGCAGCGCACACCGGTGCGCGTGAGCCTGACCCTGGATGACGCCGGCAGCCAGTCCACCGGCAAGCTGCAGGCCGGCGCCACGCTGTCGCTGGACAACCTGGCCGGGCTGAGCGACCTGTTTTACTTCAATGCGGGCAAATCCGTGTTCAACGGCAGCGACCGGGGCACCGACAGCTGGTCCACGCACTACAGCGTGCCGCTGGGTGGGTGGCTGCTGGGTGCCAACGCCAGCGAATACGACTACCAGCAGACCGTGGCCGGTGCCTACGAGAGTTATGAGTACAGCGGCTCCAGCCGCAATGCCGAGCTGCGCCTGACCCGCATGCTGTTCCGCAATGCGCATGCCAAGACCAGCATGCATGCGCGCGGCTGGTACCGCGAATCGGACAACTTCATCGACGACACCGAGATCCTCGTGCAGCGCCGGCGCATGGCCGGGTGGGAGCTGGGGATGGCGCACCGCCACTTCATCGGCAAGGCCACGCTGGATGCGAACCTGGCCTACCGCCGCGGCACCGGGGCGTTCAACGCGCTGCAGGCACCAGAAGAGGGCTTTGGCGAAGGCACCGCGCGCGGCAAGGTGGTGACCGCCGATGCGCAGCTCACCGTGCCGATGCAATGGGGCCGCCAGGCACTGCGCTACACCGGCAGCTGGCGCGCGCAGTGGAACCGTTCGCGGCTGGTGCCGCAGGACCGCTTCTCCATCGGCGGCCGCTACACCGTGCGCGGCTTCGACGGGGAGCTCTCGCTCACCGGTGAGCGCGGCTGGCTGCTGCGCAATGAGCTGGCCGTCGCCATGGGCGGCGGTGTCGAAAGCTTCGTGGCCGTGGACCATGGCCAGGTGGGCGGCCCCTCGACCGAGTGGCTGCTCGGCGACCGCCTCACCGGCATGGCGCTGGGCCTGCGTGGCGGCTCGCGACACGTGCAATGGGAAGGCTTCGTCGGCAGCCCGCTGCACAAGCCCGATGGCTTCCAGACCGCCTACACCACGTTTGGCATGAACCTCGGCGTCTCGTTCTGACGCCAGCTGTACGGCCCTGGGCGCCCCCGGGGCGCGCGGCCCCCCCCCCCCCGGAAAAGGATCCACCCCGGGGCG
>NZ_JASCOO010000081.1:0-17873 GCF_029959485.1 Stenotrophomonas sp. PS02301 | reverse complement strand
ACCCGCCCCTCCCCCCCCCCCCCCCCCCCCCCCCCCGGCGCGGGCCCCCCCCCCCCCCCCCCCCCCCACCCCCACACGTCAGAACCTGTAACGAACGCCGAGCATGTAACGCGGGCTCTGGTCAGCCAGCTTCACGATCATCTGCGAGGTGCGCGAGCGCCAACGGACGTCCTCACCGGTCAGGTTGATCGCTTCCAGGCCGAACGACCAGTGATCGTCCAGCGTGTAGTTCACGCTGAGATCCCACTGTTCGTACGCCTCTACGTAGTACGGATTCCGGCTGGCCCCCTGGTTGGCCAGAATCAGATACTGGTCACGCCAGTTCCACGCCAAGCGGACCGACCAACCGTATTTTTCGTACATTAGCACGGCATTTGCGGTGTCACTGAGGCCGGTCAAGGCGAACTGGTCGATGGCCGGGTCGCCCCCGTTGTTGTAGCCGACATCGCCGTTCACGAGGGTGTAATTGGCGAGGACGCCAAAGCCGGTATCGCCGAAGAAGTACTGGCCACCCAGCTCCCAGCCATGCAGCTTGGCCTGGTTCTGGTTGATGGGCCGGTTGACGTTGAACGCATAGAGCGGGTCATCACCCTCCCCGTACAGATCGTAGGCCGCTTCGGTGGCCAGCACCTGCGCGTCGGTTCCGTTATAGGCGCGCAACCCGGCCGGGTTGTTGCGCAACAGGGCCAGCGCGGTGAACAGGGCCGTATCGTTGGCCGAGCAGGCCGCCGCATTGGCCGCGCCGACCTGGGTGATGCAGGCGCCGCTGTTGAGGAAGGCCAACGCGGCCTGCGCATCCGGACCGGCGGTGGGATCCCTCAGCCCATACAGATTCTCCTGCACGATCGTGTTGCCGATGAAGTTGTTGACGGATTTGTTCCAGTAGGTCAACGACACGTAGCTCGCATCGGCGAAGTACCACTCCAGTGCCAGGTCGAGGTTGTCGGACTCCAGCGGCTTCAGCTGCGGGTTCTGTGCGGTGCCGCTGGCCCGCGAAGACGGATCGATCAGCACCGAGCCAAACGGCTGCTGTGCGGTCGGGCCTGCATAGAGGTTGCCGATCGGCGCGCGCGCGATGCTCTTGCCGAACGAGACACGCCCCTTCAGGTTGTCCATGAGGTCGATGCTGAAATCGAGGTTGGGCAGGATGTAGCTGTAGCTGTTCTTCTCGGTGAACGGCTGTTGCTCATCGGACAGCACCACGCGGAAGTCGTTGTTGGACTGCCACTCGATGGCCTCCGGGATGGCGATGACCGACGTGGACACCACATCGGTGGTTTCATAGCGCACGCCCAGGCGGGTATTGGTGCGCAGGCCGCCCAGCTCGCCATCCAGCTCGACCTGGAAATAGGCCGATTTCGTCTTCTCCTCCACCAGGTTGTCGGCGGCCCGCTGCGGGCTCACGCCAAGGCTGGCGCCATAGTTGTCCGCCGCCCATTGCGCGAGGCGGCCCGCATCGCCGCGCCAGGCGGTGAAGCTGTTGGCATTGAAGTCGTTGAACAACCCGACGATGTTGACCGGCTGCAGCAGGTCCATCAGCCCATTGGCCACATCCCCGTCGACGTTGGCCACGCCCCAGTCGCCCAGCGTGCTGTAATTCTCCGCGGCCTGGATGCGGTGGGTGGTCTGCTTGCTCGAGTCCACGCCAAACTGGAAGCGCCCCTTGTCGAAGCTCCACTCACCGTCGATGCGCCCCTGCTTGATCTCGCTGACCTGGGTCTGCGAATTGATGCGCAGCACCTGCGAGCCGATCTCGCCCGGCACGAAGCCCGGGTTGACCACGCCATTGGCTTTGGCGAGGGCATCGGCCGTGCTCGGGTACCAGACCTGGGTGCCCACCGGCAAGCCGTTGTTGAAGTTCATTTCCTGCACCCACGACCCACCGCAATGCGGCCCGGTGGTGCAGTTGTTGGTGCCGGCGATGCTGCTGAAGATGGAGCCGCCCCCGGTGAGCGGATCGTTCGGCCGGCTTTCGTTCTTGGAATCGTGCGCGTCGAAGGTCAGCTTGAACCGGTCGGTGACGTTCCAGAGGGCGTTGAAACCGAGCGATCCCAGCTTGTACTTCTGCATGCTGCGCTGCTGCTCAAGCCCGAAATCCTTGGTGCCCGCGATTTCACGGATATAGACCGGCGTCGCGACCGCACCGCTGGTGTCGAACGTGACATCGGTGTAGTTGCTGTTCTGCAACCACATGCCCTGTTCGCCACGATTCTCGGTGATCTCGTTGGTCGAATAGGTGTAGTCCAGGGTCAGGGTCACCGCGTCGGTCGGCGCGAACTGCAGCACCGCCTGACCATTGATGCGCTCACGCTCGAACTCGGAGAACGCATAGCGAAGGTCGTTCGGGCGACCGTACAGTGCGCCCACCGCCGGGGCATTGACCACGGTCGGGTTGCCGGGCATCGTGCCCGTCCACGGCTGGATGTTCCAGTAGTTGTTGGTGGCCTGCACCGAGCCACCCTTGCGCTTCTGGTAGCTCGCACTCACGCCGACGCCGAAGGTCTTTTCCGGGTTGCTGTAGCTGAAAATGCCGGACAGTTCGGGCGTCAGGTCGTTGTCGAACGGCTGGCTCTGGTCGGAGACGACCTTCGCACCGGCGCTGGCGACGGTGCCGTCATGATCGAACGGGCGTCCGGTCAGGATGTTGATGGTGGCGCCGATCCCACCGCTGGGGACATTGGCCTGGCTGGTCTTGTAGACCTCGATGCCATTGATGGATTCGGCGGCCAGCTGGGCGAAGTTGAAGGCACGGGTACCTCCGTCCACGCCGCCGATGGCGACCTGCCCGGACGCGCCGAACGCATCCGCGCCCGGCATCTGCCGCCCGTTGAGCGTGACCATGTTGAACTGCGGGCCAAAGCCACGCGCGGTGACCTGTGCACCTTCACCATCACGACGTTCGATGGAGATGCCGGTGATGCGTTGCAGCGATTCGGCCAGGTTGGTATCCGGGAACTTGCCGATATCCTCGGCACTGATGGCATCCACCACGCCGGCCGAGTCGCGTTTGATGTCCATCGCCTGGCTGAGGCTGTTGCGGATGCCGGTGACCTGCACGGTGTCCAGCTGGGTCGGGCTGGGCTGGGCCTGCGGCTGGGCGACGGTCGCGGGCGTTGGCGCGTCCTGTGCAAATGCAGGATTGATGACCAGGACGCCACCGACAAACGTGAACATGGCCCTGGAGGTGAACTTCGCCAGCGTGCGGCTCATGAACGAGCCCCCCGGCCTTGGGTACGACGGAACGTAGAAGCGCTCATGACTCTCCCCTCTGACATAACGATCGAATGGATGTACCGCCCCTCCTGGGGGCACGTACGGGCGATGCCCGTCTTCCACACCGAACATCGCAGCGCGCTGTGCGCTTGCTGCGACTCACACTCGCTTTCAGGCTTGCCAGAACAGCCGCGTGGTAAAGGGGGGGTACCCGTTGGCCCTTACCCCGGCCAAGTGGTAGCGCTACCATCACGTCACGGCCGCAGACTAATCATCCGGGGTCGCGCTTGTCATCATGCAGCGCAGCAAAGGAGCGCGTGTCCTGAAAAACAGCCAGAAAGTCGTGCGTCGGAAAGCCAGCGCCATCACCATCGACGACGTCGCAGCGCACGCCGGCGTGTCCGCCATGACGGTGTCGCGCGTCATCAACGGCCATGCGGGCGTGCGTGAAGGCAACCGCGAGCGCGTCATGCGCAGCGTGCTGGCACTGGACTACCGCCCCAACCTTGCGGCGAGCGCACTGGCCGCGGCGCAGCACACCTGCATCGCACTGATCTATACCAACCCCAGCTCCAGCTACCTGCGCGAACTGCTGGTGGGCGCACTGCGCGGCTCCACCCGGGCAGCGGCACAGCTGGTGATCGCCACCTGGGATGAACTGGGCACCCAGCAACGTCGCGAGGCAGCACGGCAATTGTCCAACAGCGTGGCGGGCGTGATTCTTCCGCCGCCGCTGTGCGAATCACAGGACATCGTCGACACCTTCGTGACCGCCGGCATTCCCGTCGTCGCCATCGCATCCAGCCAGTTCAGCGACAGGCTCTCGTGCGTGCGCATTGATGATCGCCAGGCAAGCCACGACATGGTGTCGCATCTGATCGCTTACGGGCATGCCCGCATTGGCTACATCACCGGCGATCCGAATCAGACCGCCAGCGCGCACCGCTGGCAGGGCTACCGGGACGCCTTGGCTGACGCCGGCATCGGCTACGACGACACCCTCGTCCAGCCGGGGTATTTCACCTACCGCTCCGGGCTGGAGGCGGCCGAACGGTTGTTGACGCTGCCCCAGCCGCCCAGCGCGATCTTCGCCAGCAACGATGACATGGCGTCGGCCGTGGTTTCCGTAGCGCATCGCCGCGGGTTGGAGGTGCCAGGGGATCTTTCGGTGGTGGGTTTCGACGACACCTCCGCGGCGACGATGGTGTGGCCCGAACTGACCACCCTCCATCAGCCGGTGGCCGAGATGGCGGACACCGCCGTCGATATCCTGCTGCGCGCGATCCGGCATCCCGCGTCCTCGGCGCGCGCGACCGTGAACCATGTGCTGCCCCACCAGCTGATCACGCGGGCGTCTGTCTCGAGGCCTTTGCTGGCCTTTTAGCCAGCGGCTGCCTCACAAGCGGCGGCCAAGCACCTGGCCCGGCCAACCTTCCATGTTGAAGGTCGACAGCCGCTCGTATCCGCACGATTCGTAAAAACGCACCAGGTCGCCACTGCCCCCGGCATAGCAATCCACGCGCACGGAAGCGACACCCGCGGCACGTGCCTGCTCGTCGGCGAACGCCATCAGCCGGCGGCCGATACCGCGCACGCGCGGATCGCGCGAAGCAATCAGCACGCGCACGTAGAGCTCTGGCTCGACCGCCGCGGGCACGTAAGGCATGGCGTCCCCCAACGCCAGGAACGCACGCACCTCGCCCTGTGAGGTTTCAGCCACCCACGCACCCGGCAGCGCGCAGGCGTCGGTCATCTGGGTGATACGGCGCGGAATCGATGACCACGCTTGGCTACCCCACTGCTGCGGGTTGCCGATGGCCACGAACCAGGCAATCACCTCATCGAACAAGCGCAGTACAGCGGGCGCATCGGCCACACTGGCGCGACGCATCGCCAGCGCTTCTTTTGCAGCATCCGTCACGCATACCTCTCCTGCCTGGTGGCGATATGCCACGTCCAGAAGCAGTGTGCCGCCATCGGGGGCAGACACCAAGCCTCTCGCCAGATCGACGTCGGCATCGCAGAGCCGGGGCATGTACCCCAGGTGGCCTCAGCCCGCCGCTTCCAGCGCCGAGGGCGGCGTGGCAAGCCGCGAGGCACGCAGGTATCGCAGGTACTTCCCGATGAAGACGCCGGTGAACCCGCCCGACAGCAACAGATAGGCGGCGCGGAAGACGTCATCGAAGTTGAGCGAAGGGGAAACGGAGAGCGCGACCTCGAAGCCGTATTTCACCACAAACGTGAGCAGCAGCAGCGGCAGCAGGCTGTAGTCCGCACGGCGCCACAACCTCCCCGTGGACATGTTGACGGTGAGCGTTGCCCGTCGCAGCAGCATCCACCCAAGGCCCATGCCCGCACCGATGCCGACCAGCCATTCCGCCCACGCCTCCCAGGAACTACCGAAGCGGTGGCCCAGCGACCAGACTCCCCAAGCGGTGAAGAGGGCCGGCACGATCGCCAGCTTCGTGAGCGAGGTTTCACCGGGTTTCATGGCGCTGACGCCACGGGTGACCAGAAAGACCAGAAGCGCCCAGACCCACACAGGGGTACTCGAGATGAGGCTCAGCAGCATGTTCACAGGACGTCCTTGATGTGGGTGGGTGCCGGCGATGCAACGCCGCGCGGGAATGGGTCCATTCTCGCTTTGCACCGACCCATCACAAGTGACAGGTGTCAGGGATCAGGAATTACCCCCCCTCACTCTCCTGGCGACGAGCCAGGGTGCGTGTAAAGGGTCAGGTCCGCTGCAACGCATAGTTGGCCACCATCCTGTCCAGAAGGTCCAGTTCGTCGGGGGGAACTTGCGAGGCGGTATCACACACAATCGATGAGGCCAGATAGTACTCGGTGTCATTGCGGAGGCGGCCACGCCGCAGGATCGCCTTGTAGTGACGAGAGCGGCCCTGCCAGAGCTGACTCATCGTCGGTGCGCCGGCCCGGGCCAGAGAGGCATCGGCTGCAGCGATCTCCTGAGGCGAGAAATCCTCGAAGTCCTCCAGGATGTCATTGACCGCTTGCTTCAGGCCTGGCAGCACACGTGAAACACCCAGCTGGCGCTCGTAGGCCGCCAGGACATTGATGGGATTGTGCGGGTGCTCGAGCCCCAACACCCGATGCGGCGTGAGATGTGTCTGCCAGTGAACAAAGAAGCGCTTCAGTTGGTCGTACTCACGCTGCTTTTCTGCCGATACCGACCTGGCCATAAGGGGTTCAACTCCTCCGCATCAGAATCATCTTTTCCTGCGACATGTCCCGCATCGTGTACGGAATCCCGCCCGTGCCATAACCCGATTCGCGGCGGCCGGCGAAAGGCATCCAGTCCGTGCGGAATGCAGTCGGATCATTGATCATCACGGCCGAGGCATCCAAGCGGTTGGCAGCGCGCATGGCGATATCGATATCCTGCGCAAACACGCTGGCCTGGAAGGCGGTGGGCAAGGCGTTGGCGCGAGCAATCGCCTCGTCGAGGTCCGCGAAGCGATACACCGCCACCACCGGCCCGAACACTTCCAGCGTGGTTACCCGAGCGTCGCTGGCTGGATCGAGCAATACGGTGGGCTGCAACATCGTCTCGGAGAGGCGCTTGCCGCCTGTGGCACGCTGCGCACCGCCGCTCACCGCTTCGTCAATCCACTCGGCCACGCGGTCGGCCTCGCGCGGCTGGATCAGCGGGCCCACCTCGGTGTCCTTCAGGGTCGGGTCGCCGGTACGCAGCCGTTCAACCCGGGCGACGAGGGCCTGGGTGAAGTCGTCGGCAATGGTGTTGTGGACGAAGATGCGCTGGGTGGAAACGCACACCTGGCCGGCATGGTAGTAGCCGCCCTTGACGATCGGCTCGATGATCCTGGCCAGGTCAGCGCTGCGATCGACGAGGGCGGGCGCAGCCCCGCCATGTTCCAGCGCCGAACGTGCGCCATGTGCCAGCTTGGCGTGCAGCGACCACCCTACCCTCGCCGAACCGATGAAGCTCAGGAAGGCAATGCGTTTGTCGGTCGCCAGCGCCTCGGCCAGGTCGTTGCCGTCCGGGAGGAAACTCTGGCACCACGGTTCGGGCAGCCCGGCCTCATGCACCATTGCCACGAATTCCAGGCAGGACAGCGGCGTTGCCGAGGCGGGCTTGATGATGACCGGACAACCCACCGCGATGGCCGGCGCGACCTGATGGACGATCAGGTTGAGCGGGTGATTGAACGCCGAGATGGCCGCCACGATGCCGATGGGCTCCCGGGTCGTGAACGCCCAGCGGCCCTCGGACGCTGCCGAAAGACCCATCGGGATTTCGCGGCCGGCAAAGTTGCGCAGCTCGTCGGCCGCGTTGTGGACGCCATCAATCGCACGTGCGGTCTCGATGATGGCATCCGGGAGCGGTTTGCCGCCCTCGCGTGCAATCTGCAGGGCGAGGTGATCGCGCTTGGCGTCCATCAGGGCGGCAAGCCTGCGCAGGATGGCGATGCGCTGGTGCGGGGCGAGCCAGCCGTCGCGGTCCTTGAAGACGCTCTCGGCAGCACTGAGCTTGCGCTCCAGCGCGGCGGCGGTATCCAGCCCGATCTCTGCGATGGGGGCGCGGTCAAAGGCCTGTACGACGGTCAGCATCTTGAGCTCCTTGCGGAAGGGGCAGCCGGGGGGTCACGCGCAGCCCACGTCCGGCGTGCGGTTGCGCAGCTCATCCACCAGCACGCGGGTATTTTCGGCATAGTCGATCGGCACATCCAGCACGTGGACACCGCCACCAGCGAAAGCAGCCTCGATCATCGGCACCAGGTCGTCGACCGCGGTCACCCGGCTCCCCTTCGCGCCATACGCCTCGGCATACTTCACGAAATCCGGATTGCCAAAGCGCATGCCGAAATCCTCGAAACCATCCACCGCCTGCTTCCAGCGGATCATGCCGTAGGCACTATCGTTGAGGATCACCACGACGAGGTTGAGGCCCAGCCGCACGGCGGTTTCCATTTCCTGCGAATTCATCATGAAGCCACCGTCACCGCACACGGCCATGACGCGCCGCTGGGGGTACAGCATGGCCGCCATCATCGCCGATGGCAGGCCCGCACCCATCGTGGCCAGTGCGTTGTCGAGCAGCAGCGTGTTGGCGACGTGCGTTCGGTAATTGCGGGCGAACCAGATCTTGTACATGCCGTTGTCGAGGCAGACGATCCCGTCGTCCGGCATGGACTGGCGTACGTCATGCACGACCCGTTGCGGCGTGACCGGGAAGCGGTCCTCCTCGGCACGGTCATTGAGGCGGGCCAGGATCTTCTGGCGCAGCTCGATCATGCCTTCGTCAGTCGCCACGCGGCCTTCCAGCCGCCCGGCCAGCGCATCCATCGAGGCACCGATGTCGCCCAGAACCTCGATATCGGGGTGGTACACCTGCTCCACCGTGGCGGACTGGAAGCTGATATGGATGACCTTGGGCCCGCCGCCGCTCTTCATCAGGAAGGGCGGCTTTTCGACCGTGTCATGGCCGATGGCGATGATCAGATCGGCGCGGGCAACCGCTTCGTGGACATAGTCGCCCTCGGAGAGCGCGGCTGTTCCCATGTACAGGTTGGAGCCGCCGGTGACGGCGCCCTTGCCCATCTGCGTGTTGAAGAACGGCAGGCGGGTCCGTGCGACGAACGCGGAAAGCGCCTCGGCGAGCCACGGGCGGCTTCCCGCCGCACCGATCATCACCAGCGGCCGTTTGGCGGCCAGGATGGCCGCCTCTGCGCGGTCGAGCGCGGCAGACGGTGCGATCGGACGCTCCAGCGGATGGGCCGGGATGACGGGAATATCTTCGACCTCCTCGCCAGCGACATCTTCCGGGAGCTCCAGATGCACTGGCCCGGGGCGCTCTTCCATGGCCACGCGGAAGGCATCGCGCACCGTGGCCGGAATCGCGGCCGGGCTGACGATCTGACGCGTCATTTTCGTGAGCGGCTTCATCGAGGCCACGATATCCACGATCTGGAACCGTGCCTGCTTGGCGCTCATCATCGGCTTCTGCCCCGTGATGAGAATCATCGGCCACGCGCCGAGGTGGGCATAAGCGGCGCCGGTGGAGAAATTCAGCGCGCCCGGGCCGAGCGTGGCCAGACAGACCCCGGGCCTGCCGGTGAGCCGGCCGTGGGTGGCGGCCATAAACGCGGCCGCCTGCTCGTGGCGGGTAAGCACCAGCTCGATGTGCGAGGTCCGGAGCGACTCGAGGAAGTCCAGATTCTCCTCGCCCGGGACACCAAAGATGCGGTCGACGCCTTCGTTCTCCAGCGCCTTGACCAGTAGATCCGAGCCCTTCTGCATTGCTTCGATCCTTGCGGTGAAGTCACGATCACTATACCCGGGCCGATGTCAGCGCTGCGTCGCCTGTCTGCGGGATGCTGTGCCCCGCGGGTGCCGGTAGTTTTACTGCCCTCATCCCGCATGTATTGCGGTTGAGCGCGTAAAGCGCTGTGGCCAGACTCGAGTGACACCCGGTGCCCGCCGTGCGTGGCGACTTCGTGCATGTAGATCAACACAGCACAACATGGATAAAACGTGGACACTTCCCGATCTGGTCGCCGAGCAGCATCCGGCGTGACGTGTGCGGGTACGTTCGTGTCACCGCAATCGATCCGCGGCAGCCTGCTCGTGGTCGGTCTGGCGGCCGCGGCGCCCTGGTCCGCACTGGCGCAGAGCGTGGACGCCGCCAGCTGCATTACGGTGCCGGCCACCGTACCCGCCCAGCAGGTCCGTGCGAACGGTACGGTCCAGACCATCGCAAGCGGCACGTACGCGCCGACCACCGCCGGTGCACCGGCCTTCTATGCCGCCAATGCCGGCGTGATCAACGCTACCGGCGCGGTGGCGTTGATCACCAGTGCCGCCAACACGGCCACGGTCTGCTCGACCAACGCGGGCGCGGTCAACTTCCTGGCGGCTGGCTCCACCGTCAGCCGACTGGGCGCCGGAGGGCCTGCTGCCCGCCTGGAGGCAGGCACCACGCTGACCTCGAACGGCACGCGCTTCTACACGTCCCTGGCCAACAGCGAAGGCCTCCAGGTAGCGGGCGGCAGTTTCACCGGCAGCGGCGATGTCATTGCCACCGGAATACTGCTCGGGACGCAACCCGGCAACCCCGCCACCTACGGCCTGCCGGTGGATGCCAGCGGCAATCTCGTCACCGATCCCAGCGCTTACGTGGGCAAGGCCGCAACGGCGGCCCACGGCATCAGTGCCATTGACGGCACCGTCCGGTTGAATGTGGACAGCGCCGGCATTCCCACGGGTGGCACCACATCGATCCATATCTTGGGCGCCGGCGCCGGTGCAACCAATGGCAGCCACGGGTTGCTCGGCGCCAGCGGCGCGCAGTTCGACGTGCACGCGGTGAACATCCTCACCCGAGGCAACAACAACAGTGGTGGACGCTTTGCCACCGGTTCGCGCCTCCAGGCATCCCAGCTGTCCATCGATACCACCGGCACCGGCGCGACCGGCCTGGTGTTCGCTGATGCGCAAGGCATCATGTCCGGGCTGACCATCAACGCCACCGGCACCACCGCACACGGGCTGTCGGCCGCTGGCGCCTCCCAGGTGCAGGTTGATGGGGTGGACATCCGCGTGGCCGGGCAGAATGCGCACGGCGTGCTGGCCGGGGGCGGCAGCACGGTCACACTGGCAGGTGCGCCGGGTATCGTCATTGCTGCGGGACAGACCGGCAATGCGCTGCGCGCCGAAGGCAGTGGCAGCGCGCTCACGGCAAACGGGCTGCGCCTCTCAACGCTGCTCAACGGCGCCATCGGTGCCCATGCATTGACCTCAGGCACGCTCACGCTGAGCAGCAGTGCGATCTACACCTCCGGCATTGCCGGCGGCAATGCGGCGGTTGGTCTGCAGGCGGCCAGCGGCGGCACGGTGCTCAGCCAAGGCAATGTCCTGCTCACGGGCGTACAGCTCGGTACGGATCCTTCCGCCGCCAGCTATGGCCTGCCGGTGGATGCCGGTGGCACTGTCACGACCGATCCGGCCGCCTATGTGGCCACCGGCACCACCGGCGCAAATGGTGCGCAGGTGTCGTCCAGCGGCGGCACGCTGCGCCTGGACGTGGCCGCCGACGGCTCACCGCTGGCCACCGCCACGCGCATCGAAACGTTTGGCAACAACAGCACCGGCGTACTCGTGGCCCAGGCCGCCTCGGCGACATCGCGGCTGCAGGCGGCCAACACGGTGATCACCACGCACGGCATCAATGCCAATGCCGTGCTGGTCCAGGGCACGGCCGGCACCACCGGACCGCAGGCCACGTTGCTGCGCCTGGATACACGCACCACGGATCTCAATGCCAACGGCGTGTATGGCCAGGCTGGCGCGCAGGTCAGCGTGACCGACAGTACCCTGACCACCTCGGGAAGCGGCGGCGGCATCCGTGCCGATGGCGCGGCAACCCGCATCACCGCGCGCAATCTCTATATCGGCGGCGGTGGCGCGGGTGGCATCGGCCTGAACGCGACGGGCGGCACCATCGACAGCGCCGGCTCCACCATCATCAATGCCGGCCGCCCCGGGATGACACTCAACGCCAGCGGTGGCACGGCTGGCACGCTGATCTCCAGCGGCGACACCCTCCACACGGGCGTGCTGCTGGGAACCGATCTGGCGCTGCCGACGTTTGGGCGGCCGGTGGATGCCGGCGGCAATGCGGTGACCGATCCCGCCGGATTCGTCCCCTCGGGCATCTCGGGGCATGGGGTATACGTGGGCACGGCCGGCGGCCGGGTCTGGATGAACGTCACTCCGGTGACGGGTCAGGCCGACGGCGCACGCAGCAGCATCACCACGCTGGGCAACGCCAGCGAAGGCTTCAACATCCAGGGCGTGGATACGATCGCGACCCTGGCCAATGTGAGTGTCTCCACACGCGGCACCGATTCCATCGGCGCACGCGCGGCGGGGGCCGGGCAGATCCGTACGAGCGGCATGACCGTCACCACCAGCGGGTTGCATGGCTACGGGCTGGCTGCGTATGCCGACAGTCTGCTGACCGCGACAGCAAGCACCATCGTCACCACCGGCGTGCAGGCGCACGGACTGATTGCCTGGGCCGACAATGGGCGCCTGCTGCTGGGCGGCGGCAGCCGCGTGACGACCCGTGGTGCGCTGGCCCACGCTGCGGTGGCATGGAACGGCGGGCGGTTGGACGTAGCGGATACCACGCTGGCCACGACCGGTCCCGGCGCGGCGGCGTTGCTGGTCCGCGGCGATCCCGCCCCCGCGTCGGCCTTCGTTACGCAGTCCACGCTCTCCGCTGCGGACGGCCCCGGCGTGGGCGCCATTGGCGCGGCGCAGATCGACCTGACCGGCGCGACGGTAGGCGGGCGCGATCTATGGCTGAAGGTCGGCGCCATCGCCGATTTCGATGGGCTCGATGCGGCGGTCCCGGTGCTCCCGCCAGACCTGCCGCCGGATGATCCGGCAGCGCCCTTGCCGATGGCGGTGCCGATGCAGATGCCGCTGGTGCCGGCCGCCGACACCCCGACCATTGCCAGCATCACCGCGACCGCCAGCGAGCTCACCGGCGCCGCGATCACCCTGCCCGGCAGCCTCTCCAATGTGGCGCTGCACGACACGCTGTGGAATCTGACCGGCAGCTCCACGCTCACCACGCTGCTCAATGATCGCAGCCGGATCGCGTTCGCGGTGCCTGGCGGAGATCCCGCCCAAGGGGCCAGCTACAAAACCCTGGCCGTGTCGCGCTACAGCGGCAATGGCACGCTCGCGCTGAACACCTGGCTGGGTGACGATGCCTCCCCTTCGGATCAGCTGGTCGTGGTGGACGGCAGCAGCAGCGGCCCCGGCGCATTGGAGATCCGCAACAGTGGCGGCCGGGGCGACCTTACGCTGGCCGATGGCATCGGCGTGGTGCAGACAATCAACGCCATCAGCACGGCGGACAATTTTGCGTTGTCCGCGCCGGTCGTGGCCGGCCCCTACGAGTATTTCCTGTACCGCGGCGGTGCAGCCACGCTCTCCGGCCCGGCCGTGGAGAACAGCTGGTACCTGCGCTCGGTGATCGATTGCGCCAGCCCGGGCGCACCGGCACCCCCCTGCCCCAGCCCGCCGCCCGAGCCGCCCGAGCCGCCCCAGCCACCACCGGAGCCACCGCCTACACCGCCTACACCGCCCACCCCGGCGCCGCCCCCGGCCTATCGCCAGGAGGTGTCGCTGATCGCAGCCGCACCCGCGATGGCCCAGGTGTACGGCCGCACCCTGATCGATACCCTGCACGAACGGGTCGGCGACGAGCAGCTGCTGCACCAGCGCGGCGACCTGGAGACCGGACGCAGTGGATTCAATGGCGCGTGGATGCGCTATCTCGGCCACGACGGCGAACATGATGGTGGCCGACGCGGCATCTATGGCGATCGCGGCCCCGACTTCGACTACCGCTTCGATGCGTTGCAGATCGGCACCGACCTCTACCGGCGCGTGGATGCCGATGACCTGCGCCGCCGCCATGCCGGTTTCTACCTCGCCTATGGCAAAGGCAAGGGCGAGGTGCGGCACAACCTCCTGGATTACCGCTTCCATGCCGGTACGAACCGGTTCAAGGCCGGCTCGGTCGGCGGCTACTGGACAGCGTTCTCCGCCAAAGGCGCCTATATCGACGCCGTGGCCCAGTACACGTGGTACGACATGCGCCTGCAGTCCCCGCGCACGTCCGACAGTTTTGTCGACGCCGATGGGCTGGCGCTGTCGGTGGAAGGCGGCTGGCCGTTCGTTCTCAACGAGGGCGACGGGTCCTCCGGAGAGGACGGGCGTTGGCGTCTGGAGCCGCAGGCGCAGGTGATCTGGCAGCAGATCGACGTCGACGACCTCGATGATCACACCGCGCAGGTGCACTTCAGCGACGGCGACTCGCTGGTGGGGCGCATCGGCGCGCGATTGAATCGCACCGGGCAGCACGAGACCGCGCAGGGTGAGGCCCGCAGCAGCAATGCCTGGCTGCGCGCCAACGTGTGGCATGAGTTCCGGGGCACGCCCCGCGCCGCATTCGCCACCAACAGCGGCTACGTGCCGTTCGCCGTCGATATGGGCGGCTCATGGGGCGAAGTGGGCATCGGCGGAACCTGGCAGGTCACCCAGACCGGCTACCTGTATGCCGATATCGACTACAGCTGGAGTTTCAACGGCGACGAGACCGCGTGGAACGGCAAGCTGGGCATGCGCTGGAACTGGTAGAAGCGGTGATTCCCACCGGGCAGCTGCAATCCTCTCGTCGCCATTTCTCGGACATCAATGATGGGCGCGCCAGTACACCTTATGAGTGTCTGCGGCGAGCAAGGCGATACAACACGGTGCCCGCCAGTACCGCGGCCACGGCCCCTGTCAGCGGTACCGATGCCAACGTTGCATAGCTGATCGTAAGGCTGCCCATGGCGCCCCCAAGCGCGGTGCCCAGGTTGAAGGAGGCGATGTTCAACCCCGCCGCCACCGGGCTGTAGGCGGGAATCAAGCGCTGCGCCTGCTTCAGCAGACGCAGTGTCAGCAGGGTCACGATGCAGAAGAAACAGATGCCCAGCGTACCGATCAGCAGCATCATCATGGCCGGCATGCTGGCGAACACGTAGAGCCCGAGCAGATTCAACGCCAACGCGACCAGCGCCACCTGAAGGCTGCGCTCCCCGTCCATCGCATCGCCCAGCGCGCCCCCGAGCAGATTGCCTGCGATCGCACAGACGCCGAACAACAGCATGCCCAGGCTCAGCCACTGCACGCCCACACCGGTGATCTGCTGCAGGTACGGCGAGACGAAGGTGAAGAACGAGAACGTCGCGACGCTCACCAGCGCGCCGATCCCGGCCGTCGCCAGCAGCTGGGGATGGATGATGGCCTGGATGCCCTTCCATGCGCCGCCGCGGGACGAGGCCGAGCGGGCAGCCCCCCTCGGCATGCACAACGCCAGGCCCAGCATGCCGACCACGCTGAGGACGCCGATGGACAGGAAGACCACGCGCCACGACCAGAGACTGCCCAAGTACGTGCCGATCGGAACGCCGAACGCCAGCGCGAGGGTCAACCCGATCCACACAACCGACAGCGCCCGGCCGGATCGCTGCGGGTCCACGAGCCGGGTCGCCGCGTCGGAGGCGACCGCCATGAAGACCCCGTGGCCGAGGCCGACCACGAAGCGGATGGCCAGCAGTGTGATCAGATTGGGCGAGGCGCTCATCAGCAGGCTGCCCAGCCCGAGCAATGCCGTGGCCAGCAGCAGGATCTGCCGGTCCCGCCAGTGCGCGACCAGGGCGGTGATGAACGGTGCGCCGATGGCCGCGCCCAGTGCATAGGCGGCAATGGCCGTGCCGACGAGGGATATCCGCGCCCCCAGGTCATCGGCAATCGTGGTCAGCAATCCGGCGACCACGAACTCGGAGAGCCCGAACGCGAACGCGCACAGGGAAAACACATAGATAGCAGCAGGCATCGCAGGTCCTATACAGCAGAGCTGCGCAAGCCTAGTGCCTCGCCCTGTGCGGGTGAAGGACGGTTTACATACCGCAGCAAGACGCCGCGCGTCCTGTCACCTCAAGGCAGAGT
Organism: Stenotrophomonas sp. PS02301; assembly: GCF_029959485.1. Classification (NCBI taxonomy): domain Bacteria; kingdom Pseudomonadati; phylum Pseudomonadota; class Gammaproteobacteria; order Lysobacterales; family Lysobacteraceae; genus Stenotrophomonas; species Stenotrophomonas sp. PS02301. The sequence goes on along the minus strand of NZ_JASCOO010000081.1, from coordinate 2,105 downwards.
AAGGGTCTGCAGGACTGCCTGTATCAACCGGTCGCGGATCGCTGAGGTCCGGGTCTCGTTCCACGCCATGAACAGGTCCAGCCGTGACACGTCCTCGGCCGCATCCACCTGGAGCGGCCGGAACACAACGTCCTCGCGCGTTTCCGTCGCCAGCGAAGCGGGCAGCAGCGCGATACCGAACCCCGCAGCCACCAATGCAATCAAGGTCTGCATCTGCCGGCCGTGCTGCACGATGTCGGGCACGAACCCGGCTGTCTGGCACAGGCCGATCAGCTGGTCATGAAATCCTTTGCCGAGTGTCCGGGGCGAGGCGACGAACGCTTCGTTGCTGAGCAATGCCAGGTCGATGCGCGCCTTCGCCGCCAGCGGATGACCGGCCGGCAGCGCGACGCAGATCCGTTCGCTCAGCAGCCTTTGCATGCGCAGGTGCGGCGTCGTGGTGCCCGGTGTCCGCATGAAGCCGATATCCACCTCTCCCTGCTCCAGGGCGTTGACCTGCTCCTGGGTGGTGGCCTCCCGCATCGTGAAGGCGATGCCCGGGTTGCGCTCTCGAAAGCGGCGCAGCGCCTGCAGCAACGAGGCATATGGGGCGATGTTGATGAAGGTCAGGGTCAGATGGCCCTCCATGCCCTGGGCCACGCGGCGCGTCTGCGCTACGCCGTCCTCCAGCGACTGCACGGTACGGCGCGCGGTTTCAAGAAAGGCTGCACCAGCCGGTGTCAACGCGACGCTGCGAGGGGTGCGCTCGAACAACGGCGCTCCGACGGCGGCCTCCAGCTTGCGGATGGCCTGGCTCAGCGGCGGCTGCGCCATGTGCAGCCGCTCGGCGGCGCGATTGAAGTGCAGCTCCTCGGCCACGGCAATGAACTGTTGGAGCAGGCGGGTCTCTATCACTGAAACACCAGACCTCTTGAATACCGGGATTGAGGGTGTTCAACATACCAAATCGCTACATTGGCCAGAACGCGCCTGCGGGAGGGGCTGGTCATGATGCTGCTGCTCGTCAGCCATCATCGACGAGGGGCCGGACAGCGTTACTTCGTGGCGTCGCGCTCCGTCGCGTCCGCTTCGATCAGCTCCCGGCGCTGGGCCTCGATCCAGGCATCCCCGGCGGCACGTGCCTGGGCATCCCGTTCCTTGTTCTGCCGCTCGATTTCCTGATACTCCGCCCATACCTCGGGCGTGATCGTGTCGAGTCGATGGTCCGAACGCAGCGCGATCGAGGGAGAGGCGCCCGTGGAGACCGTGAAGTTGTCGAACAGCCATTGCCGTCGCTGCTCGGGCGGGGCATGCAGCAGGTCGGGTTCCGCATAGGTCTGCATCGGCAGGGTCTGCTCGGCGAGCGGGGTATCCGAAGAAATCCGTGCCAGCCTGACGACGAGGCGCTCATGGTCCCGGTCCTTCCGGTACAGGGCAACGGTGTCGCCGTCGATCCACAGCGCGTACCAGTACCCGGCGATGGGATGGACCTGGAAGGGCCTTTCACGGATCAGGATCAGATCGCCGGGATCTCTGTAAAGCGCCCGCCAGCCCGGCGCTGCCGGGCGGAGGCTGCAGTCGGCGGTCCCTTTCATGATCGTGTCCAGCGTCGGCGTGCCATTGCGTGCGACGAGCTGCGTCGTCCAGCAGCGTGACCCGTCACGGTTATGCGAGGCGATCAGCACCGCGTCTTCGTCCAGCACCACGGCATCGGTATGCACGAACTGATCGCCCGCCGCTTCAGGATCCTGCAGGAGCGCCGAGAATCCTTGGTCGGACAGCCTGTTGCCGTCTACGTACAGCACGTACGTCGTGTAGTGCTGATACTTGCTGACGTTGATGTCCAGTCGGCTTTCGGTCACGGCCACGACCTTCAGCGTGTCCGAGGAAAGCACGGTTTCCCTGTTGGTCCGGGCACATGCCGTCAACAGCGGCGCCGCACACATCAGCAGTGCGGCGGAACGCAGGAGGGAATCCAGTCTGAAACGCATCGCGCTGCGGCCTGCGGGTGTGGGGCGGACCCGTGCAAGCATATCTGCTTCGGCGACGCGTATCGGCCCGCGTTGCAGGCCTTCGTAGCGTTGTCGGCCAGCGCGGCACCGGGAAGGTGCCGCGCCGCCCTGCCC
>NZ_JASCOO010000080.1:0-18012 GCF_029959485.1 Stenotrophomonas sp. PS02301 | reverse complement strand
GCGTTCGCCACTGCCTGCGACAGGCCTCGAGGGGAGCCGGCCAGCGGCCGGCGCTACTGGAGCGTAAGGGGGCTCAACGTCACCTGTGCATTGTTCGCCGCCCCCATCCGTCCGGTATAGGTCTGGCCGCGTTGCAGCAGGTAGAAACTGTCCAGGTAGTCGGTATCGTTGGTGAACCAGCTGCTCGGCATGGCCTTGAGGATCGCGCCGCCGATATCGGCAATCACCGCGTACTCCGGGGCGAAGGCGCCCAGCGCAAGCTTCACGCCTTCGGTGAGGGCGATCAGCAGGTCTTTGTAGTTGGTGTCGCCATCGTCTTCGAACAGTTGCACGTTGGCGGTATCGAACCGGTAGTTGCCCCAGATCACCAAGGGTTGGCCCGGGGTGTAATCGGTCTTGTCATGGTCCAGGTACGGCAGTGACACCGTGGCCATCTCCGGCTCTGCCTTGTCTGTCTGCAGCCCGGACACCACGGCGAACACTTCCGCGCCGCCCAACGCCCACGGCTCGCCGTCATTGGCCAGGCGGATACGGTCAAGCCGGGTGACATCCAGGGAGGTCGCTCCATCGGCGGCCACCGTGAGCCGGTCGGCCGACTGCAGTCCCCTCGCCTGCAACCCGGCATTGATCAGGGCCATGCCTTCCTGGACTGCCTGCCCGGTATCGATGTCCACGATCAATACCGGGAAGGTCGGGGCTACCTGCGCGTCCAGCAGATGCTGACGCCCGTGCCGGTCGTAGGCCACCAGGGAGGTCCAGGTGCGGTCGTCTCCCTTGGGCAACACTGCCACCCAGAGATCGGCAGGCGCCACTGCGCTCAGCGTCTGCCCGGCAGGCACGAAGCTGCGGACCTGCAGCAAACCGCGATCTGCGGCTGGCAGGCCCTTGTATCGGCGGACCAGAGCATCGCGTTCGGACAGCATCCGCGACGCCAGGCTGTTCCCACCCGGATCGCTCTCGGCCAGGACCGCGGTCAACGGCAGCCCGCGCTCGGGGTGGGCCGCCAGCGCAGCGACGAGGGCGCCGGCCCGTGCCGGCTGCCCGAGCCACGCAGCCACATCGCGTGCACTTGCATCGGCCACGGCGTGCACATGCCCTCGCTCGCCCGGGGCGGCCTTTACGGACACTACAGAAGCGAACATCAGTACGCCGGCGGTGATCACCGACATCAACACGTCTTTCGTCTTCATCGTGCTTCCTGATAGGTGTCGACTGCCGTCGACAAAAGATCCATGCCATGCGCGTTCGGCGCACAGCACAGTGCATGCCGACGGACCTTACGCGGCGGTGCCAGCACGATTCCGTACGCCCTTCACAGTTCGTGTCGCATGCAGCCATTTCTGACACCGGCGCGTGACCTGGGTCCCAGACGCATGACGTTCAGCGGGTCATCGCCGCCCAAAAAAAGAGGCGGCCATCAAGGCCGCCCCGGGAGTCGACAACGTGGCGCGCGCTTACGCGCCCGCCATCCATTTCAGGATCAGCCCGGTCACATACGCCAGGCCGGTACCGGTGGCATAGCCCACGGTGCCCAACAGCACGCCGACCGGCGCCAGCGACGGATGGAACGCGGCAGCGACCACGGGTGCCGATGCCGCTGCACCGATGTTGCCCTGCGAACCGATCGCGAAGAAGAACAGCGGCGCGCGCAGCAGCTTGGCGGCGATCCACAGCACCAGGATGTGGGTCAGCATCCAGATCGCGCCGAGCGCGAACAGCCACGGCCGGTCGAGCAGCGAGAGCAGGTCCATCTGCATGCCGATGCAGGCGATCAGGAAATACAGGAACAGGGTGCCAAGACGCGAGGCACCGGCCGATTCCAGGCGCCGCGCGCGGGTGAAGCTCAGGCCCAGGCCGAGCGCCGTGGACAGCAGCACCACCCAGACGAACGCGCTGTCCAGGCTGAACTGGCTGGCCCAGCTCACATTGGCCTTGAACCAGCTGCTCAGCGGCGCAGCGATGGCATGCGCCAGGCCGACGCCGCCCAGCCCCACACCGACGATCACCATCAGGTCGGTCAGGCTGGGAATGCGGGCATTCTGTGCTTCGTATGCCGAGATGCGCTCCTTCATCTCATCAATGGCGCGGGTATCGGCCCCGCTGCGGGCATCGATCTGCTTGGCGCGGTTGGCCAGGAACAGCAGGACCGCCATCCACAGGCTCGCGCAGGCCACATCGACCACGGCGAACTGGCCGAACGTCGTCGCATCGGTGCCGAACACTTCACGCATCGCCACCATGTTGGCGCCGCCGCCGATCCAGCTGCCGGCCAGCGCCGCCATGCCCTTCCAGGTGTCACCGGCCACGGTGGCCGGGTGGATCCAGGACATCGCCTGGAACGACACGATGGCGCCGAGGATGATGCCCAGCGTGCCGGCGCAGAACATCACCAGCAGCTTCGGGCCCAGCTTCATGATGCCCTTGAGGTCGATCGACAGGGTCAGCAGCACCAGCGCGGCGGGCAGCAGCACGTCGCGGGCGATCGGGTTGTAGAGCGAGGTGTTGTGGCCATCGATGAGGCCGGCGGTGTTGTAGATGGCCGGGATGAAGTAGCACAGCAGCAGGGCCGGTACCCACGCGAAAATCTTCTTGAGGAGCGGGGTCGGGCCGCTGGCGGCCCAGAAGATCACCGCCAGGGTGGCGGCGATCAGGCCGAGGCCGACGATGTCATTGGTGATCAGGGCAGTACTGGGTTCGGTCGGCATCAAGCCATCCTCTGTCGATCGAAGGGATAAAAAAAAGCGCCGCATAGAGCGGCGCCTCCGGAGCTTAACATTGTCTTCACGACGCCACACTTTGCGGCGCAGCGAGCAGGACGATTACGACGCAGGCAGCGATGGACGTTCACTGCGCCCGGGCAGCGAGGCCCCCAGATCGAGGATCACGCAGGTGCCCCGGGGAACGCAGGGCTCGATCTGCAGCGCCCAGCCCAGATGTTCACAGAGCCGGGCGATCAGCTCCAGGCCGATCCCGCTCTGCTCGTTGCGGTCGCCCCGCGCCATGCGCGCATGTACCGCCGCGATCTCTTCCGGACTCATGCCGAGCCCGGGATCCTGCAGGGTCACCACCGCCTGGCCGGAGACCTGGATGTGGATGGTGCCGCGGCCGCTGTTCTCGATCGCGTTGCGCAGCAGATTGCCGATCGCCGCCTGGACCACGCCCAGTGGCGCGACGATATCCACCCGTGCCAGGCCGTCGATCTCGATGCGCAGGTCCTTGTCGCCCATCAGGTGACGATGGTCTTCAATGATGTCCGGCACCAGCAGATCCAGCGGGATACGCTCGCCCAGTGCAGCCAGCCGCGCCGGGTCGCGCGCCAGCACCAGCAGCAGCTGGATCAACTGCTCCACGCCCTGCGCGGTGCGGTGCACCCGCTGCATCTGCTGGCGGGCGCGGTCGGGAATCTCCGGCTGGCCGAGTGCCAGTTCCGAGGCGCCGGTGATCACCGCGATCGGCGTGCGCAGTTCATGGCTGGCCGTGCTGATGAAGATCCGCTCGCGTTCAACGAACTGTTCGTTGCGCGCCAGGTAGTCGTTGAGCGCGTTGGCGATCACGTACAGCTCGGAGCTGGCCCGTGGGTCCACGTCCACCCGTTGCCCGGGAACACCCGGCCGCAGCTCGTCGATGCGCCGGGCCAGCGAGCTCAGCGGCCGTACCAGGCGACCGACGCCGAAGGACGCCATCACCACGGTGACGATGATCATCAGCACACCGGCCAGCAGCACCCAGCGCGTGGCGAACTGCTCCAGCTCATGGAAGTCATTGATGTCCAGCACCAGTGCCAGCCGCCCCAGCTGCGTGGTTTCGCGGACCATCACCGCGCTGGCGCGTCCGTTGACCTCCACACCGTCGTGCAGCCCCGGATGCAGCGTGCGCAGGCTCTCCGGCACCGTCGGGCTGCCGTTGATGTAGAACAGCCGCAGGGTGTCCGAATCCTGCCAGCGGTAGTGCGGCTCGTGTTCGATGTGGTTGACGATGCTGTCCAGCTCGGAGTTGAGCAGCGCGCGCCATGCCGAGTGCTCGGCGTGTTCGTGCACGTAGTTGCCCACGCTGAATACCGCCAGCGAGATCAGCGCGAGGTAGCCCAGCAGCCACCACACCATGCGCCGGTGCATCGGCGCTGGATTGGGCGGGCGCTTATGCCACTTCATCGGCACTGTCCGCAGCCGACACGCCGAGGCGGTAGCCGACCCGCGGCAAGGTGTGGATCAATTTCTGCTGGAACGGGCCATCGACGCTGCGGCGCAGTTCGTAGACATGCGAGCGCAGCAGATCGCCATCGGGCAGTTCATCCCCCCAGAGCGCAAATTCAAGCTGCTGGCGCGTGACTGCGCCGGGGCTGGCGCGCATCAGCACTTCCAGCAGCTTCCGGCAGGCCGGATACAGATGCAGCGGCTTGCCGTCGCGCTGCGCTTCCAGCGTAGAAAGATCCAGCTTGAGGTCGGACACCTCCAGCACCTTGCGCGGGTTACGCCCTTTGGCACGCACCATCAGCGCTTCCAGGCGCACTTCCAGCTCGGGCAGCGCGAACGGCTTGGTCAGGTAATCGTCGGCGCCGGCACGGAAGCCAGCGATCTTGTCTGGCAGCTCATCGCGCGCGGTGAGCATGATCACCGGCACTTCCGAGCCGTGGTCAGCACGCAACCGGCGCAGCACCTCCGGGCCTTCCATGCGCGGCAGCATCCAATCCAGGATCAGCGCGTCATAGGGCTGCGACACGGCCAGGTGCAGGCCGGTGACGCCATCGGGCGCGACATCGAGCACATGGCCCCGCGACTCGAAATAATCGAATAGATTGGCAACCAGCTGACGGTTGTCTTCAATGACCAGCAGCCGCATGGGAGACTCTCTTGACCGGTTGAAGGCATGGTAGCGGGAACCGTGTCGGAATCCGGTCGCAATGGGTGGTTTTACGACGCTTTTCCTACGCTGTCGGGGAGACAGTGGCTGTTTTGCCGACGAGCCTGGGCGTGACCGAATCCTTCTTCCTGCGGCGCTGGCCGCGTGTGCTGGTCTGCCTTGCCTTGCTGCTGGCACTGGCCGCCGGCATCGGCCTGCGCCAGCCCTCCCCGCCCGATGAACCGCGTTTCGTGCTCGCAGCGCGTGCCATGGTCGAGTCCGGCCAGTGGCTGCTGCCCCACCGCGGCAGCGAACTGTATGCGGAAAAACCGCCGGTCTTCATGTGGATGCAGGCCGCCAGCCACCAGCTGTTCGGCGGCTGGGCGCTCGCCTTTCTGGTGCCTTCGCTGCTGGCTGCGCTGCTCACGCTGTGGCTGACCTGGGACCTGGGCCGGCGCCTGTGGAACCGCCGGGTCGGGTGGTGGGCCCTGCTCGCGTTGTTCAGCTGCCTGCAGTTCGGCCTGATGGCCAAACGGGCCCAGATCGACATGGTGCTGGTAGCGATGACCACCCTGTCGCTGTGGGGGCTGCTGCGCCACCTGCTGGAGGGCCGCAACCGCCCGGCGCTGTGGTTGGCCGGCTTTGCTGCCGGGGTGGGCACGGTGACCAAGGGCGTCGGCTTCCTGCCGTTGCTGGTGCTGGTGCCGTTTGCCCTGTGGCGCTGGCGCGCCCGTGGCACGGCGTTGCCGCCGGGCACCGCGCGCGATCTGTGGTGGCTGCTGCCGGCCTTCCTGCTCGGCACGGCGGTCTGGCTGGCACCGTTGGGCATCGCCCTGCTCAACGCGTCCGATCCGGCACTGCACGCGTATGCGCGCGAACTGCTGTTCAAACAGACCGGCACCCGCTACGCCAACGCCTGGCACCACGTGAAGCCCGTCTGGTACTACCTGCAGGTGATGGTCACCTTGTGGTTGCCGGGCAGCCTGTTGCTGCCGGCGCTGATCCCCGCGTGGTGGCGCCGCCTCAACCGCCTGGACGGGCGCTGGTGGCTGCTGCTGGGGTGGGCGCTGCTGGTACTCGTCTTCTTCAGCGCCAGCCCGGGCAAGCGCGAGGTGTACATCTTCCCGATGCTGCCCGCGCTGTGCCTGGCCGCCGCACCGCTGCTGCCCGGGCTGCTGCGCCGGGCCGGGCTGCGCTGGCTGCTGTGGGCGTATGTCGCGGTGCTGGGCACGGCGGCGCTGTACATCGGCACACAGCTCTGGAGCGGTAGCGCGTGGGCGCACCTCCAGCTGGCCCGACGTGCCATGCCCGATGCCCTGCTGCCCGTATTGGGCGGCTGGCTGATCGCCTTCGGCGTGGTGCTGCTGGCCTTGGCACTGTGGTGGCGCCAACGGCGCGCGGGCGCACTGGTGGTGGCGACCGCCTTCCTGCTCTGGAATCTGTACGGCTGGGTGTTGATGCCGACGCTGGATCCGTACAGCTCCGCGTCCGCCGTGATGCAGCGGGTGGGCACGCGGATCGGGCCGGAGGCCGAGCTGGGCGTGGTGGCCTGGCGCGAGCAGAACCTGCTGCAGGCCGACCGCCCGGTGACCGATTTCGGCTTCAAAACGCCGTGGGAGCAGCAATGGCAGGCCGCAGGCCCGTGGTTGGCGCAGGCCCCGCAGCGCCGCTGGCTGCTGGTGCTTGATGAGGCGATCAGCCCCTGCGTGGACCCGTCGGCGGTGATCGAGATCGGCAGCGCCAATCGGAACCGCTGGCTGCTGTTCCCGGGCACCGCCTGGCAGGCGGACTGCCATGCCGCCGTGACGGCGACCGACACCGCGCAGGATGAGGAAGACTGAACGGAAGGTCGCGCTTAACCGGCGGCCAACATCGCTCCGACCCCTCTCCGACAACCCGCTGACGACCATGGCGCCGGAATCTCCCGCCGGCCCCATTGTCCATGTTCCCAGCGTCCACCGTTGCTCTCTCCTCCGCGCCGGCTGCGTCGGCCACGCCGCGCTTCCTCCGCGATCACCTCTGGGCTCCGCTGGCGTTGACCGCGCTCGCCAGCGCCGCGCTGATGGGCGCCGGGGGCGACCAGTGGCTGGCCGACCAGTGGTATCGCCTGGAAGGGCAGCAGTGGGCGCTGCAGAACGCGTGGGTCACCACTCACCTGATCCATCAGGCCGGCAAATGGGCCAGCAGTGCAGCTGCGCTGGTGGCGATCGTGCTGTGCTTCCACGCGTGGCGCAGCGAACGTGCGGCCGGGTGGCGCTGGCCCTTGCTGTACCTGGTGCTGGCGGTCGCACTGGGCACCGGCCTGGTCTCGCTGCTCAAGGCATTGACCAATATGGACTGCCCGTGGGATCTCACCCGCTACGGCGGCACCCGCGAGTTCATCGGCCTGTTCGCCACACGCCCACCGGGCATGCCGCGCGGGGTGTGCTTCCCGGGTGGGCACTCCAGCGCTGGCTTTGCGTGGATCAGCCTGTACTTCGTCGCCTTGATGGTGCGCCCCGCCTGGCGCTGGCGCGGCCTGGCGGTCGGCCTGCTGGCCGGCGGCGTGTTCGGGTTCTCGCAGCAACTGCGTGGCGCGCATTTCCTGTCGCATGATCTGTGGACACTGGCCACCTGCTGGGCGGTGTCGCTGGGCCTGTACCTGCTGGTTGAACGCATCCGGCTGCACGAACGCAGCACGGTGCCGGTCAGTGGGCAGGGAGACGCGGCATGAGCGCCACCCTCCCGCGTACTACACGCTTCCCGGCGCTGGCTGCCTTGCGCGCCTGGCGCCCGCAGTGCACCACCGAGACCTTGATCCTGCTCACCAGCGTGTTCTTCGCGGTCGCCTGCAACGGCTTGTTCTGGCACAGCGCAATGGCGACCCACCCGGGCAGCATGGGTTTCGCCCTCTCGCTGTTCCTGTTCCTGGTCGGCGCGCACAGCCTGCTGATGGGGCTGCTGGTCTGGCGCTGGAATGCCAAGGTGGTGCTGAGCGTGCTGCTGATCGGCACCGCGCTGGCTGCGCACTACATGAGCAGTTACCACATCTATCTGGATGCGGACATGCTGCGCAACGTACTGGCCACCGACCACAAGGAAAGCCGCGAACTGATCACGCCGAGCCTGATCCTGCCGCTGCTGCTGTTGGCCTTCGTACCGATGCTGCTGCTCTCGCGCGTGCAGCTCCGCCGCCGCACGCTGGGCAGGGTCCTTCTGTGGCGTATCGGTTTTCTGCTGCTGTCGGCACTGATCGCCTTCGGCGGGGCGATGCTCTCCTTCCAGGAGATGTCCTCGCTGATGCGCAACCAGCGCGAAGTGCGTTACCTGGCCACGCCCGGGAACTTCCTGCTCGGCCTGCCCAAGGCGCTGCGCGGTGACAATCCGATCCAGCGTGCGCCCAAGCTGCCGATCGGCATGGATGCCAACGTGACCCCGCGTGCCGCGGGCAGCCGCCCGCGCCTGCTGGTGATCGTGATGGGCGAGACCGCACGCGCACAGAACTGGGGCCTCAACGGCTATGCCAAGCAGACCACTCCGGAACTGGCCCAGGCCGGGGTGATCAATTTCCCCGACATGCATTCGTGCGGCACCAGTACCGAAGTCTCCCTGCCCTGCCTGTTCTCGCCCTATGGACGGCATGACTACGACGAAAAAAAGATCCGCGCGCACCAGTCGCTGCTGCACGTGCTGGATCACGCCGGCATTGCCACGCTGTGGCGTGACAACCAATCCGGTTGCAAGGGCGTGTGCGAGGGCCTGGAAATGCAGGCACTGGACGATGCCAAGCACCCGACCCTGTGCGCCAACGGGCGCTGCATGGACGAGATCCTGATCGACGATCTGGCCACCCAGGTGCGCGCCAGGCCCGGTGACCGCGTGGTGGTCCTGCACCAGCTGGGCAACCACGGGCCGAGTTACTTCGAACGCTATCCGCCGCGCTTCCGCCGCTTCACCCCGACCTGCGATACGCCGGACCTGGGCAAGTGCAGCCGCGAGCAGATCACCAACAGTTACGACAACGCGCTGTTGTACACCGATCACCTGCTCTCGCGCACGATCGGCACACTGAAGGGCATGGACGACTACGACACGGCGATGATCTACCTCTCCGATCATGGTGAATCGCTGGGCGAGAAGGGCCTGTATCTGCACGGTGTGCCGTATGCGATCGCCCCGCAGGAGCAGACCCGCGTACCGATGACGATGTGGTTCTCGCCGTCCTTCGCCGCCAACCGCGGGCTCAACCTGGCCTGCGTGCGGGAGCGCGCAGGCAAGTACACCGACCACGACAATCTGTTCCCGTCGGTGCTGGGGCTGATGCAGGTCAAGACGTCGGTGTATGAACGTGACCGCGATCTGTTTGCGTCGTGCGAGGTTTGAAGCGGAACGACCACTGCTGTCAGCTATTCGCTCTTCCGTTTTGGTCGAGGCAGGCCATACCGTCCGTCGGCGGATAGTCGAGCAAAGACGATGGCTTCGGCTGTGGGTTGGTCTCGAGCCGTTGTTGTTCCCATGCGCACCGACCCACTGTCGACGGGGCGGTGTGGGTGGGTTGGCGGGACCGTTATGCGCCATGGATGGCGCATATCGAGCCCCCATGGACGGGTTCACGGCGGGTCCCGACAACCCGCCCGCACCGACCCAAACCACGATGCAATGACGCCACGCCGTTGACGTTGGCGCTACGATCCCACCCGAACCCTGCTGCCCTGCCCCTTGCGGTGCGCCCGGCGCTTCACTAGCCTTCGCCGGTCTGTCACCACCCAAGGATGTGCCCGTGAACCACCGCCCGCTCCTGCTGGCCCTGGCTGTCAGTGCTGCCGCACTGACGCTGGCGGCCTGCCAGAAGGAACCGTCCCCCGCCGATGCACCGGCCACGGGCACCACCCAGTCCAAGGAAACCGCGGACCAGTTCATCGCCCGCGTCAACGCCGAGTACAAAGCCATGTACCCGGAAATGACCTCGGCCCAGTGGCTGTCTTCGACCTACATCAATGACGATTCCGAGCGCGTCGCGGCCAAGGCCAACGAACGCTGGCTCACCGTGCTCAACGGCTGGATCGCCCAGGCCGGCCAGTACGACGGCCAGCCGATGAGCGAAGACACCAAGCGCCAGATCCACCTGCTCAAGCTGATGACCTCCATGCCCGCCCCGCGCGACCCGGCCAAGCTCTCCGAGCTGACCCGCATCGCCAGCCGCATGGAAGGCGCTTATGGCTCCGGCAAATACTGCACCGATGAAGCCAACCCCCAGACCTGCCGCCAGCTCGGCGATCTGGAACAGGTCCTCGCCCGCAGCCGCGACTACGACGCGCAGCTGGACGCCTGGCAGGGCTGGCATGGAACCACCAAGCCGATGCGCGCTGATTACGAGCGTTTCGTCAGCCTGGTCAATGAAGGTGCCAAAGAAATGGGCTTCGCCGACGCCGGGCAGATGTGGCGCAGCGGCTACGACATGCCGGCCGACCAGATCGGCCCGGAAACCGACCGGCTGTGGGACCAGGTCAAGCCGATGTACGAGCAGCTGCACTGCTATGCCCGTACCAAGCTCGATGCCACGTACGGCAAGGACAAGGCCGAGGTCAACGGCGGCCTGATCGCCGCGCACCTGACCGGCAACATGTGGCAGCAGGACTGGTCCAACCTGTGGGACCAGCTGGAACCGTATCCCGGTGCCGGCAACCTGGACATCACCGCCGCACTGGAAAAGCAGTACCAGACCAACCTCAGTGGCGCACTGGCCAAGGCCGGCAGCGGCGCGAACGTGGAAGCGCTGTACAAGGCGCAGCGTGAGGCCGAACTGCGTACCGCCAAGCAGATGACCGAGCGCGCGCAGGACTTCTATGTCTCGCTCGGCATGCCGGCACTGCCGAAGTCGTACTGGGACAAGACCCAGTTCATCAAGCCGCTGGACCGTGACGTGGTCTGCCACGCCAGCGCGTGGGACATGAACATGGAAGGCGACGTGCGCACCAAGATGTGCATCAAGCCGAACGAAGAGAATTTCACCACGATCTACCACGAGCTGGGTCATATCTATTACGACCTGGCCTACAACCCGCTGCCGCCGTTGTTCCAGGGCGGTGCCAACGACGGCTTCCATGAAGCGATCGGCGACACCATCGTGCTGGCGATGACGCCGCAGTACCTCAACTCGATCGGCCTGGTCGACGCCCCGCAGGAAAGCCGCGAGGCGACCATCAACGCGCAGATGCGCATGGCCCTGAGCGGCGTGTCGTTCCTGCCGTTCGGCCTGATGATCGACCGCTGGCGCTGGGGCGTGTTCGATGGCTCGATCACCCCGGACCATTACAACCAGGCGTGGTGGGACCTGAAGGCCAAGTACCAGGGCGTGGCCCCGGCCAGCGCGCGCGGTGAGGAATTCTTCGATGCGGGCGCCAAGTACCACGTGCCGGGCAACACCCCGTACACCCGCTACTTCCTGGCGCGCATCCTGCAGTTCCAGTTCTACAAGGGCCTGTGCGATGCCTCCGGTTACAAGGGTCCGCTGCATCAGTGCAGCTTCTACGGCAACAAGGAAGCCGGCCAGAAGTTCTGGGCCATGCTGAGCAAGGGCGCCAGCCAGCCGTGGCAGGCCACGCTGAAGGAAATCACCGGCGGCGACAAACTCGATGCCGGCCCGATGATCGAGTACTTCACCCCGGTCAACGAATGGCTCAAGCAGCAGAACCAGGGCCAGATGTGCGGTTGGCAGGTGCCGGCGGCCACCGCTGCGGCCCCGGCCGCACCGACGGCGCGCGCGGCACCGTAACCCGTGGGTTGGGCCGGGCCCGCCCGGCCGCAGCCCGCAACGAAAAAACCGGCCGAAAGGCCGGTTTTTTCATGCGCTTCCACGCAGGGCGTGGCGCTACGACGTGGGTTTCAGGGCGGCCGCCAGCTCGGTCTTGAACTGCTCGAAGTCCATGCCGTCGGCCTTGGCCTCGGCGTGCGCGGCATCCTTCAACGCATCCGAGTACACCAACCGGACCGGCGTGCCCTGCCGCTCGTGCAGTTCGGCGGCCTGCATGATCAAGGCCAGCACGCGTGCCGCGCTGGTGGTCTGCCCCGCGATGCGTCCGTCCATGCCCAGCACCCACTCACCCTCGCGGCGCACCACACCGGCCAGCAGCGTGCGTTGCTGGTCGCGCAGTTCGGCATGCGGCTCGACCGGCGGGGTGGCGGCCTGCTCGCGGTTGGCGGCCTGGGTTTCGCGGCGCCGGCGGATGTCGCGGCGCAGTTTGGAGGTGGTCGACATGGGGAAATCCGGACTGCGGCAAAGCGCCAAGGATACCGCACGGACCCTGGCGAGCCCGTATCGCAGCACGGGCGGCCCTCTCAATCCAGGACCTTGCCGTGCCGCCAATAGCCCATGAAGGTGATGGCCTGGCGGTCGATACCACAGGTTTTGACCAGGTGCCGGCGGACCGCCATCACCGCGCCGGCCTCGCCGGCGACCCAGGCATACAGCCCGCCGCCCGGCGCACTGGCCTGCTCCCACAGGATGTCCTGATCGATGTCGATCTCGGCCAGTTCCTGCTCACCATGGCGCGTACCGGAGGGACCGACCCGGGCCCGTACCGCGTCCTGCAGCCGCTGACCATGCGCGGCGCCCTCGCGGGCCAGCCAGAACAGCTGCGCACCGGGCGGTGCCTGCAGCGGCATTACATCCGCCTCGTGCTCCACCTCCAGGAAGGCCTGCACGTCCGGCGGCTGCGGCCACTGCGCCAAGTCTTCCAGAATGCCGGCCACGGCTGGCAGCGCAGTGTCATCGGCCACCAACAGCACGCGCTTCACCTGCGCCGGCGGCTTCCACTCGTAGCCCTCGCTGCTGTGCTCGACCCGCGCATCGGGCGCCAGCAGTCCGACCCGATCGCCGACACGTGCCTGCATGGCCACACGCGAGGCGGGGCCGGTCTCGCCGTGCAGCACGAAATCGACATCAACTTCGCCCACTTCAGGGCGCAGCGCACGGATGGTGTAGGTGCGCATCGGCGCACGCTCGGTGTCGGGCAGCGCGCGATAACGCGCGTACCAGTCCTCGCCCTGCGGCACCTCGGGGGCTGGCTGGCCGGGTAGCGGGAAGAACACCTTGATACGCTGATCCGGCCCGTCGGTCTTCATGTTGGCCACATCGGGCGCAGCGAAGACCATGCGGGTAAGCGACGGAGAGAGAACGGTGCGCTGCTTGAGCGCGACATCGAACAGGCGGTAGGTCTGATGGGCAGCCATGCAATCACCCTGAGTTGCGGCGGACGCGGCGTCCGCAGGGGAGCGTATTGGCTGTCGTGGAGCACGAACTGGCTGGCGAAGGCACAGGATACGCCGCAGTCGCGCAATGGCAATGCCGCCACGCCTGCGTTGTGTGCAGGCGTGGCATGCATGCGGCTCACTCGATGGGCGTGAGCAGGTCGCGGCGGCGTTCGCAGCGCCGCTCCCAGTACCAGAAGACGGCACCGATGGCGAAGAAGCCCGCGTAGCCCAAGGCCAGGTGCATCGGGCTGCTGCTGAGCATCGGCGAGACCACGCCGGCCACCACCGTGTTGATCATCAGCTGGATGAACATCTGCATCGAGGACGCCAGGCCGCGCTGATGCGGGTACATGTCCAGCACGGCCAGCGCCAGGATCGGGAAGATCAAGGCCATGCCGACGCCGCCCAGGAAGATCGGCATCACCGCCCACGGCAGCGCGATCTGCGGTACCGATGCCACGTAGCCGAAGTTCAACAGCGCCGAGACCGCGCACAACGCAAACCCGATCGCGATCTGTCGCTGCGGCACGATCCGCCCGGCCATGCGCCCGGACAGGAACGAGCCCACGGTCATGCCGCCGATGGTGGGAATGAACAACCAGGCAAATCCGCCTTCGCCGAGCTTCAGGTGCTGCATCACGAACACCGGCGCCGAGGCGATATACAGGAAGATGCCGGAGAAATTGAACGCACCGGCTGCAGCAAGACGCAGCAGGCGCGCATTGGAACCCATCCGCGCATAGCTGCGCAGCAGTTCCCGCATCGACAGTGGCGTGCGCGCCTCGACCGGATGGGTTTCGGGCAGCCACTTGCCGGTGGCCAGCAGCAACACCACGCCGAACAGCACCAGGAACCAGAAGATCAACGGCCAGTCGCCGCCGCCGAGCAGGATCCAGCCACCGATGATCGGGGCGATCGCCGGGGCGACGCCGAAGATCATCGAGACCTGGCTCATCAAGCGCTGCGCGTCGGCACCGTGGTACAGATCGCGGATCACGGCGCGGCCGACGATCACACCCACACCGGCCGTCACGCCCTGCAGCGCGCGGAACACCAGCAACGTGGTCATGTCCCGCGACAGCGCACAGCCGATCGAGGCGCCGATGAACAGCACCAGCCCACCGATGATCACCCGCTTGCGGCCGAACGCATCCGAGAGCGGGCCGTGGGCCAGGCTCATCAGCCCATAGAACAGCAGGTACACGCTGATGGTCTGCTGCACCGCGACCTGGTCCACCTGCATGCGGTCGCCCAGCAGCAGGAAGGCGGGAAAGATGGTGTCGATCGAGAACGGACCGAACATCGCCAGGCCTGCGAGCAGCAGGGCCAAGCGGCGGGTCGAGGGTGAGGCGGGCGTCATGCGGGCTTCCGTCAGCGGCCATGCGCACTGCACGGCGGGCGCCTGGCCCGGAACGGGCGGCGCCAGATGAATACGAGGATCCAGTGATCATAGGCCTTTGCCGCCCCCGGCACCATGCCCGGGCCGGGTTTCCGGGGTCCTGCGCGGCTGCGTATTCATGTGCCGGAAAGGCCCAGTGCCCGAAACGGCTGGGCTATAATCGCCGCGCTACATGGTGGGAGAAGCGGACACCCGCTGCCGAAGGCGCAACGCCCGTAATCGCTCAGGCCCGATACCACCCGTACCAAAACTCTGGAGAGACCGGCGAATGCCGGCGCCGAAGGGGCACGAAGCACGCCGATGCGCGCTTTTAAACTCTCAGGCAAAAGGACAGAGGGGCACCCAGGAAGACCGCAAGGTCCGGTGGATCGCTGTCGCCCGCGACGCGCCCTGGCCCGGCCGCCTTCCGAACGTGCGTGCCCACTCTCCGAGATGCCAGCCATGTCCCAGAACACCCCCTCCCTGCGCGAGCTTGAACACAGCCACGCGTTCGTCGAACGCCATATCGGCCCCAACGACGCCGAAATCGCGCAGATGCTCGATGTGGTCGGCCACGCCTCGCTGGACGCACTGACCGATGCGATCGTCCCGGCCGGGATCAAATCGCCGGCACCGCTGGACCTGCCCGAGTCGCTGACCGAAGTGCAGGCACTGGCCAAGATCCGCGCCATCGCCGACAAGAACCAGGTGTTCCGCACCTTCATCGGCCAGGGCTACTACGGCACGCTCACCCCGAACGTCATCCTGCGCAACGTGCTGGAAAACCCGGCGTGGTACACCGCCTACACCCCGTACCAGGCCGAGATTTCGCAGGGCCGCATGGAAGCGCTGATCAACTTCCAGACGCTGTGCGCCGACCTCACGGGCATGGAGATCGCCAACGCCTCGCTGCTGGATGAGGCCACCGCCGCCGCCGAAGCGATGACCCTGGCCAAGCGTTCGGCCAAGTCGAAGTCCGATACCTTCTTCGTGCACGACGCCGTGCACCCGCAGACGCTGGAACTGCTGCGCACCCGCGCCGAGCCGATGGGCATCGTGCTGCGCGTGGGCACCCCGGCCGAGGCGATGGAAGCCGAAGCCTACGGCGTGCTGCTGCAGTACCCGGATACCTTCGGCCATATCGGCGATTACAAGGCGCTGGCCGATGCCGTGCACGCGCGCGGTGGCCTGGTCGCCGTGGCCACCGACCTGCTGGCACTGACCCTGATCGCCGCGCCCGGCGAATGGGGTGCGGACATCGTGGTCGGCAACTCGCAGCGCTTCGGCGTGCCGTTCGGCTTCGGCGGCCCGCATGCCGCTTTCATGGCCTGCCGCGACGCCTACAAGCGCTCGATGCCGGGCCGCCTGATCGGTGTCTCGGTCGATGCGCAGGGCAACGCCGCGTACCGCCTGACCCTGCAGACCCGCGAGCAGCACATCCGTCGCGAGAAGGCGACCTCCAACATCTGCACCGCCCAGGTGCTGCTGGCGGTGATGGCCTCGATGTACGCCGTGTACCACGGCCCGGAAGGCCTGACCCGCATCGCCCGTCGCACCCACCGTCTGGCCAGCATCCTGGCCGCCGCGCTGCGCGGCGCCGGCGTGAATGTCGGCGAGCATTTCTTCGACACCCTGCACGTCAAGGATGTGGACGCCAAGGCGATCCACGACAAGGCTGCGGCGGCGCGCATCAACCTGCGTGCGATCGACAGCGATGCGGTCGGCATCAGCCTGGATGAAACCGCCACCCGCGCCGACATCATCGCGCTGGGCCAGCTGTTCGGTGCGACCGTCGACGTGGACGCGCTCGATGCGGCCACCGCCGATGCGTTGCCGGCCGATCTGGTGCGCACCAGCGCCTTCCTGACCCACCCGGTGTTCAACACCCACCACAGCGAACACGAACTGCTGCGTTACCTGCGTTCGCTGGCGGACAAGGACCTGGCGATGGATCGCACCATGATCCCGCTGGGCAGCTGCACCATGAAGCTCAACGCCACCGCCGAGATGATCCCGGTGACCTGGCCGGAGTTCGCCAACATCCATCCGCTGGCCCCGGCCGACCAGGCTACCGGCTACAAGGACCTGATCGACGGCCTGGAAGCGATGCTGGTCGAGTGCACCGGTTACGACGCGGTGAGCCTGCAGCCGAACTCCGGCGCGCAGGGCGAGTACGCCGGCCTGCTGGCGATCCGCGCCTACCACCGCTCGCGCGGCGAAGGCCATCGCGACGTCTGCCTGATCCCGGATTCGGCGCACGGTACCAACCCGGCCTCGGCCCAGATGTGCGGCATGAAAGTCGTGGTGACCAAGACCGATGCCAACGGCAACGTCGACCTGGAGGACATCCGGGTCAACGCGGAGAAGTACAGCGACCGCCTGGCCGCGCTGATGATCACCTACCCGTCCACGCATGGCGTGTTCGAGGAAGAGGTGGTGGAGATCTGCGAGATCGTGCACAAGCACGGCGGCCAGGTGTACACCGACGGCGCCAACATGAACGCCCTGGTCGGCGTGGCCAAGCCCGGCAAGTGGGGCTCGGACGTCTCGCACCTGAACCTGCACAAGACCTTCTGCATCCCGCACGGCGGCGGTGGCCCGGGCGTCGGCCCGTGTGCGGTCAAGTCGCACCTCGCCCCGTTCCTGCCGAAGGTGCTGGGCGGCGAAGGCGATGTCGGCATGGTCAGCGCGGCCAGCTTCGGCAGCGCCTCGATCCTGCCGATCAGCTGGATGTACATCACGCTGATGGGTACCGCCGGCCTGCGCAAGGCAACCCAGGTGGCCCTGCTCAACGCCAACTACATCGCCAAGCGCCTGGCCCCGCACTTCAAGACCCTGTACACCGGCCGCAACGGCCTGGTGGCGCACGAGTGCATCCTGGACGTGCGACCGCTGGAGAAGACCTCCGGCATCGGCGCCGAGGACGTGGCCAAGCGCCTGATCGATTTCGGCTTCCACGCCCCGACCCTGAGCTTCCCGGTCGCCGGCACGCTGATGGTGGAACCGACCGAGAGCGAATCGCTGCACGAGCTGGATCGCTTCATCAACGCGATGATCCAGATCCGTGAGGAAATCGCCGCGATCGAAGACGGGCGACTGGACCGCGAGGACAACCCGCTCAAGCACGCACCGCACACCGCCACGGCGGTCTCGGCCAGCGAGTGGGCCCACGCCTACCCGCGCGAGCTGGCGGCCTTCCCGCTGGCCAGCCTGCGCCAGCAGAAGTACTGGCCGCCGGTGGCACGCGTGGACAACGTCTACGGCGACAAGAACGTGATGTGCGCCTGCATCCCGGTCGATGCGTACAAGGAAGACGAGGGCGTGGAGGTCTAAGCCTCCCTGCCCTGACGCAACAGCAGACGGCCCGCGCAAGCGGGCCGTTTTTGTTATGGGCTGCTGCCGACTCCCCGTCTCCCGGCTCCTGCGCGCCGTGGAGGAGAGCCGCCTTTGGATTCTGCAGGCTGGGCGGGGGTGTGTGGGTTCGCGGGACACGCCGTGAATCCATCCATGGAGGCTCATGTCGCGCCATCCATGGCGCTCATGGTCCCGCCAACCCACACACC
>NZ_JASCOO010000007.1:0-94851 GCF_029959485.1 Stenotrophomonas sp. PS02301 | reverse complement strand
CCGGAGTGGGCCACCCCGACGCTGTTCACCTCGGCCAAGCCGGCCACCTGCCAGCTGGCCAACTGAGCCCGGCCGACCGGCGCCCCCTCGCGGCGCCGGTCGGACCATTGGCCTCTGGCGGTCCTATACTCGGCGGTCATGTCGATTGCCGATCCCGTCTTCCTGCTGTTCACCACCTGCCCCGACGTGGCATGCGCCGCGCGGCTGGCACACGCGCTGGTGGACGAACGCCTGGCCGCGTGCGTGACGCGCCTGGACGGGGCGCATTCGACCTACCGCTGGCAGGGCGAGGTCACCGAGGACCATGAGGTCCAGTTGCTGATCAAGACCACCGGCAGCCGCCTGGACGCGGCGATCGCGCGT
This sequence comes from Stenotrophomonas sp. PS02301, assembly GCF_029959485.1. NCBI lineage: Bacteria > Pseudomonadati > Pseudomonadota > Gammaproteobacteria > Lysobacterales > Lysobacteraceae > Stenotrophomonas > Stenotrophomonas sp. PS02301. Next base: position 94,488 of record NZ_JASCOO010000007.1, on the reverse strand, counting down.
GTGCAGGCCCTGCATCCGTATGAACTCCCCGAGTGCATCGCGGTCGAAACCCGCGCCGGCCTACCGGCGTACCTGGATTGGATTCGGGCGCAGACCCGTGAGGAAAGTGATTGATGACGCTGTTTCGTCGTGTTGCCGCGCTGTGCGCATTGTTCGTGGTCTCCCTGCCGGCCTGGGCGGTCAGCGAAAAAGATCTGCTCCCGGTCGATGAGGCCTTCGGGCTGACTGCGCAGGCGCGCGACCGTGATCGCGTGGAGATCAGCTGGAAGATCGCCCCGGGCTATTACCTGTATCGCCATCGCACCACGGTCAAGGCCGCTGCCGGCTTCGATGCCGAGGCATTGCAGCTGCCGGCCGGCAAGAAGCACCACGATGATTTCTTCGGCGAGGTGGAGACCTACCGCGAACGCCTGACCGGCGTGCTGCCGGGCAAGGCCGCCGACGGCACCGACACCGTGACGCTGGAAGTGCGTTACCAGGGCTGCGCCGATGCGGGCGTGTGCTACCCACCGCAGAAGCGCACGCTGCAGGTGAAGCTGCCGGCCGGTGGCAGCGGTGCTGGCACCGCCCCCGCCCCCGCCGCCAGCGCTGCCGCTTCCCCGTTCAACACCCCGTTGGCCGGCAACACCGGCAGTGGCCTGCGCCTGCCCGGCACCAGCAACACCCAGGCGCTGCCGCTGCCCTCCGAGCGCGCGTTCGGCTTCGATGCGATCGTCGGCGATGGCAACACCGTGCTGCTGCGTTTCACGCCGGCGCCGGGCTACTACCTGTATCGCGACCGCACCTCGCTGGCGCTGGAAGGCGCGCCGGGCATCCGCGCGGACAAGCCGACATGGCCGGCCGCCAAATCGCATCGCGATGAGCACTTCGGCGATGTGGCGGTGTATTTCGACCAGATCGACGTGCCGTTGCCGCTGCGCCGCAGTACGGCCAGCGCAACCGATGCGACGCTGGTGATCACCTTCCAGGGCTGCCAGACCGATGGCATCTGCTACCCGCCGATGACGCGCCGGGTGAAGCTGGCGCTGCCGGCAGGCACGATCAACGCCAAGGCGAATGACGTCGCGCAGAAGACCGAGGTCATCGCGCCCCTGCCCAATCGCGACAAACGCGCACAGGCCCGCGGTGATGCCGGCACCGGCACCCAGCCGATGCTGATCCGCCCGAACGAACCCGCCCTGGCCGTGCCGGGCGACACCGCCGCCACCCCGGATGCCAGCGCGGACAACGCGCAGCGCACCCCGCCGCCGGTCGCCCCGGCCGCCGCACCGGGCAACCTGCTGGTGCTGCTGCTGTTCGCCGTGGCCGGTGGCCTGATCCTCAATCTGATGCCCTGCGTGCTGCCGATCCTGTCGCTGAAGGTGCTGGGCGTGGCGCAGAGCGGCGAGAGCCGCCAGCGCGCGCGCAGCCATGCGCTCTGGTACACCGCCGGCGTACTGGTCGCCTTCGCCGCCATCGGTGCACTGGTCATCGCGCTGCGTGCGGCGGGCCAGGCCGCGGGCTGGGGCTTCCAGCTGCAGCACCCGTGGTTCATCGCCGCGCTGGTGTACCTGATGTTTGCCGTGGGCCTGAGCCTGTCGGGCGTGTTCACCCTGGGCGGCAGCATGGGCGGGGTCGGCCAGTCGCTGGCCTCGCGCAGCGGCCCGGTCGGCGATTTCTTCACCGGCGTGCTCGCCTGCGTGGTGGCCAGCCCGTGCGTGGCCCCGTTCATGGGCCCGGCGCTGGCCTACGCCTTCGCTGCCCCCGGCCTGCAGGCGATGCTGGTGTTCCTGGCGCTCGGCCTGGGCCTGGCCCTGCCGTTCCTGCTGATCGGATTCGTGCCATCGCTGGCCCGCCGCCTGCCGCGCCCCGGCGCGTGGATGGAAACGCTCAAGCTGGTGCTGGCCTTCCCGATGTACGGCACCGCGATCTGGCTGCTGTGGGTACTGGGCAAGCAGCGCGGCGTGGATGCGATGGCGCTGGTGCTGGGCGGCCTGGTGATCCTGTCGCTGGCGCTGTGGTGGTTCGAGCGCAGCCGCTGGCGCAGTCAGCGTGTGGGCGGCCTGTTGGCCCTGCTGCTGGTCCTTGGCGCGCTGTACCCGATCTGGGGCGTGACCCGCATGGCGCCGCCGGCCAAGGCCGCGCAGCCGGCCAGCGACAACGTGGTCGAGTACTCGCCGCAGATGCTTGATCGCCTGCGCCAGGACAACCGCGTCGTGTTCGTCAACATGACGGCCGACTGGTGCGTGACCTGCAAGGCCAACGAACGCGCCGTGCTGGGCACCAACGCGTTCCAGGACACCCTGCGCCGGACCAACGCGGTCTACATGCGCGGCGACTACACCAATGTCGACCCGCAGATCACCGCGTTCCTGGATGAGCACAAGGCCGTCGGTGTGCCGCTGTATGTGGTCTATGGCCCGGGCGCACCGCCGACCGTGCTGCCGACGGTACTGACCCAGGCGCTGGTGGAAGAAGCGCTGCTGCGGACCGCGCGATGAGCCTGCGGCCACCACGGCGGACGGTCGTGGTGGTCGTGATCGCGGCCGTGCTCGGGATTGGCGCCGGCGTCTGGTTCGCCGGGCATGACGAGCGCCCGGCCAATGCCCCGCCACCGCCACGGCCGGTGGTGGTCGCGGCCCAACCGGGTGATCCGATGCCCGCGATCACCCTGCCGGACCTGCAAGGGCACCCGCAGCACCTGGCCAGCTTCCACGGGCGTCCGCTGCTGATCAACGTCTGGGCCAGCTGGTGCGGGCCGTGCGTGGAGGAAATGCCGGCGCTGACCACGTTTGCCGATGCCCAGGGCGCTACCGGCGTGCAGGTGCTCGGGCTGGCGCTGGATACGCCCGAGGGCGTGCGCGATTTCCTGACCCGCATCCCGGTCGCCTACCCGATCGTGCTCGATACTCCCGGCCCGGCCGACGCCAGCGTGCGTCTGGGCAATGCGCAGGGCCTGCTGCCGTATTCAGTACTGGTCGATGCGCAGGGGCGCATCGTGAAACAGAAGCTGGGGCCGTTTGCGGCCGGTGAGATCGAGGCCTGGGCAACGCACTGAGCCTGCTTGGCCGAGGTGACCGTCTGATCGAGAGGCCGTACTGGCCCGACCTGGGCTATTGACCGCCCCAGTGTGGGGGGACTTATAGATTGAGAACAGGGAAAGAACGGGAAAAAACGGAATGAAATGGGACGGAATGCCCGCCGTGCCGAGGTTTCGCGCCCTGAGTGACCTCTACTGATAGATATAGCCAAGGTTTGCGAAAAAGGCCGCCCAAGGCTATCAGGGACACATGAAATGCAAAACGGCCGCCAGAGATGGCGGCCGTTTTTGCGTCGTTTAAAGGCCCTTTACCGGGCAGGCGGTGAATCCGGTGGATCGCACGGCGTATGCAGGCAGTCCTCCAGCCTCCGCAGTCTCGCGAGCACCTGGTCGAGCTGGTCGGCCCCCAGGTATTTCAGCGCCGGGACGCCCTGGTGTTCCAAGGCGCGGTCCACTTCACGTTGCCACCCGTACCGGGCGGCAATGTCCTGAATCTCAATCTTTGCGCGGGCGCGCCTGAGATGAACTGCAATGGCGGGCGGCTCTACAGCCCTGTCGTTCCAGGGCGTTCGAGGAATCGCGTCCCTCAAGATCGCCCTCAGCCTACCTACCAGTTGACGCTGTTGCTCCATTCCTTGCCCCTGTGGTGATCATCCCGACCGTTTGCCGCGCGAAAGGACGAACCTCGGCCTCTGGCAGTCCTTTTTCCAGCAGTTGCAGCAGAAGCACCAATGCTTCGCCGTGCTGGGTCGGGGCCAGCTGCGCATTTGCATCGTCCAGCGCCTCCTGCAGCAACTGTGCGGCGATCTTCACAGACGCGTGACTCACAGCCTGAGACTGAGGTAAGCCATTGTTTTGACGGGGAGTCCCGTCAGAATCTAGACGCTGAGGACCTTTCCCGGTCAACAGCCAGTTGGCGTTCCAGCCACGGGCCACCAGCGCGCCCAAACCATCAGCACCGATCTCACGAAGCCCCCGCTCCCACCGGCTGTAGGTCGTTTTCGACACGTTCAACGCCTGAGCCATTTCCGCCTGGGTCAGGTGCGCCCGAGCGGAAACAAGTCGGGAGGCTATTTGCGCCCATTCGGACTTCGCACTTTCCGCGTCCGAAGTGCGAAGCGCTGCTGTGGAGTCGGTCATTGTTTCGCACTTCCCATAAGTAACTGATTAGACAACCAAAAACGGATGAATCTTCCATTTGGACGCCATCCAGAAAGTGCGAAGTCCGAAAGGACGTTGACAAGCGTCCATTCGGGCGTATTATCTGCTCCGAAGTCATCACTCAACGGACAGGTACGAAGTGTCAGCAACGAATGCCCCGAGAAAAGCCAGTCCTGCTAAGGACTGGCATCCCGCCGACATCGTAGCCGCGCTGCATCGCAGGAAGATCTCCCTGCGCCAGCTCGCACTACTGAATGGCTACACCAATGCGACCAGTCTCAACACCGCTCTCCGCCGGCCGTACCCGCAAGCCGAGGCCCTGATCGCAGAGGCGCTCGGAGAGCTTCCTCAGGTGATCTGGCCAACCAGGTACGACGGCGACGGCAAGCCGAACCGTGGCCAGGGGGGGCGCAAACCGCTGCTCCCCCCTGGTGCAAAGCCTAGCAGCCTGCGCGCAAGCCGCAATCCACAAATGGGTGCCGGCCAATGAAGGTCGCATCTATCTACACCAGCTTCCCCCCGGCACTGCGGTGCCAACTACGAGCAGGAGACGCAAGGATGAATCGTCACCCCCGCCAGGACTTCCGCCCCTATGACTTTTTCCTCGCCCCCAAGCCGGTCGCCCAGACCGCCGGGACGATGGATTTTCGGGCTGCAGTCAGCGTCATGGTCGGCCAAATGCTGGAGAAAGCCCACGCGGCGGGCCTTGATCGCTACGAGGTAGCCGCTCGCGCCAGCCGCCTGACCGGCCAGCACATCTCTAAGGCCATGTTGGACGGCTACACCGCGCCCAGCCGCCAGACCTTCAACGTTCCGCCGTGGATCGCCCCGGTCCTGCAGGTCGTCTGCGGCTGCAGCGAGCTGGCGGAATGGCAGGCCGAAACCATCGGCGGCCAACTGCTGCTTGGTGCTGACACGTTGGACGCCGAGATCGGCCGCATGGAGCGGCAGCGTATGAGCGCAAACAAGAAGCTGCGCGCGCTGCGCTCCCTAAGCGAGAGGAGCCTGTAATGGCGGACGGTTCGCTGCCGAATCGAGACGCTCTCGATCTGGCCTCCCTGGCTGCGGCGCTCGGAAAGTCCAAGCGTGCGGTCGAACTCCGCGCCAACCGCGAGGAGTGGTCCTTTGAATCGCGCACGGTGCGCGGCGGCAAGCAGCGCCTTTTCGTGGTGCCGAACCTCCCGGTCGACGTCCAGGCGGCGGTTGCCCTTTCTTCCCAGGCAAAGGCCAAGCCGCGTGCCGCTGTGAAGCGCGAAACCAGCGAAGCGGCGATCAGCTCCGCATGGAAGCGATATGAGGCGGTCCCCCAGCACCTGAAAGAGGAAGCCCAACGCCGTCTTCGTGCCCTGCAGGCCGTGGAGAGCCTGGTGAAGGATGGTCGGCCGGTAATGGACGCTCGCACCCTGATCGCCGCCCAGCTGCAGCGAGAGAACGTGCGTGGCGCAAGCGTGGCCAGCCTCGGCCGATGGGCCGCGCTGGTCGCAAAGGTCGACACGCAGCACCGCTTGGCGGCGCTGGTGCCGGCGTACACCGGCCGTACCGCGAAGGCAGAGATTCCCGCCCAGGCGTGGGACGTATTCAAGGCCGACTACTTGCGGGTTGAAGCCCCCAGCGCGAGCAGCTGCTACGACCGCCTGCAGCGCATTGCTACGGTCAACGAATGGCCCGACTTGCCGTGCTTGAAGACCTTCCAGCGCCGCATTGAGGCCGAGCTGCCGCGCGCGGTGCTGATCCTGGCACGCCAGGGCCAGGAGAAGTTCAACCAAACCTTCCCGGCACAGGAGCGTGATCGCTCGGTCTTCCATGCATTGGAAGCAGTCAACAGCGACGGCCACAAGTTCGACGTGTTCGCCAGGTGGCCTGACGGCACTGTGGCGCGCCCGATCATGGTCGGCGTCCAGGACCTCTATAGCGGCAAGCTGCTGGGTTACCGGATCGCCGAGACCGAGTCCGCCGACCTGGCCCGGTTCGCCTTCCGTGACGTGATGGAGCGCTACGGCATTCCCTCGAAGGTCTGGCTGGATAACGGTCGCGGCTTCGCCTCCAAGATGCTTACTGGCGGCACAGCAAACCGATTCCGCTTCAAGGTGCGCGAGGACGACCCCACGGGCGTTCTGACCGCGATGGGCTGCGAGATCCACTGGGCTACGCCGTATCACGGCCAGGCCAAGCCCATCGAGCGAGCGTGGCGTGACCTCTGCGATCGAATCGCCAAGCATCCGGCCTTCGCTGGCGCTTACACGGGCAACAAGCCCGATGCGAAGCCCGAGAACTACGGCAGCAAGGCGATTCACCTGGACGAGTTCGTCCGGGTGGTCAACGAAGAGATCGCTGCCCACAACGCCCGTGAGGGTCGCCGCACCCGGACTGCCGCTGGCCGCAGCTTCGACGCCGCATTCCAAGAGAGCTACGCGACGGCACCGATTCGCAAGGCAACGCCTGAGCAGCTGCGCGAACTGCTGCTCTCGACCGACGTGGTTACTGGCGATCGCCGGGATGGCTCAGTCCGCCTGTCAGGCAACCGGTACTGGAGCGAAGCCATCGCGCCCTACGCGGGGCAGAAGCTGATGCTGCGCTTCGACCCGGAGCAGCTCCACCAAGCGGTTCAGGCCTACACCCTGGCCAACGTCTACATCGGCCAGGCCGAATGCATCGCCGCCGTTGGCTTCGCCGATACCGGCGCGGCTCGCGAACACGCACGGGCCAAAAAGCAGTACCGGACCGCCACTCGCAAGCAGTTGGACGCAGAGCGCCGGATGGATGCGGCAAAGGTCGCCGCGCAGCTGCCTTCGCCGATGCCTGAAGAGCTGCCACCGGCCGGTGTGATCGCACCGATCTTTGGTCGCCGCAAGGCAGCGCCCCAGGTCGAGGCCGAGCATCGTCGCACTGGCACGGATGACAACGAAGTCGCCTTTATCTCTCTGATGGGTCAGATGGCCACGCGCAATCAGGCCACCTCGCTCTGGCCGGCACCGGAGGACGACGCGTAATGCAAACCGGCCAAGCGCAGACGGGATTTATGAGGCGACGGGAATACCTGGATCGCTTCGCCAAGGAAGGCTCCCATCCGGCTCGGTATCGAACCGCAGCCCGCATTCAATCCGGTGTCGACCTGAGGGTGAATCCTCGCGGCACCGCACCCGGAGCGGGCCTGGCAAAGCGGAAGGTCCGCCTCGCCAAGTTCAAGCGCCAGCCACTTCCACCGCAGCAACCCAACTTTCCCAAGGAACTTCGCACCATGAATGTCAGCACCCTGCCCACGGCACAGCTCGAAGAACTCTCCCCGGAGCAGCTGTCCGATCTGCGCGATCGCATCCGCGCGGTAGCAGAGGACGATAAGAGTTACTCCCAGGCCAGGATCGCCCGCGAAGCCGATCTCAGCGGCACGACGCTTTCCCAGTTCCTGGGCGGCTCCTACGCCGGCAATCTGCAGAACGTCGGCCGCAAGCTCATGAACTGGCTCAGTTCACTGGATGAGCGCAACAGCGCCGGCCAGATGCCGGAAGGCCCCGAATGGGTGAAGACCCAGACGGGCGAGAAGATCATCGCTGGCCTGCAGTACGCCCAGATGGCCGCCGATGTGGTCGTGATTTGTGGCGGCGCAGGCGTCGGCAAGACCAAGGCCATCGAGCGTTACCGCAAGTCCAATCCGAACGTCTGGCACGTAGAGCTGACGCCAGCGACCGGCAGCGTTCTGACCTGTTTGCAGGAAATCGCCTTTGCTATGGGCATGCGTGACCTGACGAACTCCAGCGCCTACCTGCAGCGCGCAATCTTCGCCAAGGCGCGCGGCACCAACGGCTTGCTGGTGCTGGATGAGGCGCAGCACCTGTCGGTGCCGGCTCTGGATCAGGTGCGCGCCATCAATGACCAGGCGGGTATCGGCCTGGTGCTGTGTGGCAATGAGCGGGTGTACCAGCAGATGAGCGGCGGCAACCGCGCGGCCTACTTGGACCGCCTGTACAGCCGCGTCGGCAAGAAGATCGTGCTGAAGAAGGCAACTGTCGCGGATGCCGACGCGATCATCGCCGCATGGGGTATCGAAGACAGCCCCTGCAAAGAACAGATCCGCTCGATCGCTGCGACGCCGGGTGCGCTGCGAGTCCTGAACAAGGTGCTGCGCCTGGCTGCGATTTACGCCAAGGCCAACAAGCGCGGCATCTGCTGCGATTCGATCCGCTACGCGGCGCAGGAGCTGGGGGTCCTGGGCTGATGGCCAGGCAGATTCCTCGCATCACCGCCGACCTGATCAGCGCGATCGCCGTGATCGAGCAGCTCTCCAGCAAAGAGGCGCTGCGTCAGCGCTGCCACGTTGTCCAGGCGATTGCCAAGCGCGGCACGCCCGTTGATGCCCTGACCGTTGGCGAGCTGCTCCAGCTCGCCAACGACTCCAAGCAGTACGCCAATCCACCGAGGGAGATCCCTGCATGACCAGTTCAACGAAGTCCGTACCGACCTTCAACGACCTTCTGCAGACTGCGCAGGGCGCAGTGGCCCAGCTGGCCGGTCATGGCTGCGTGCCGCGCTCGATCTCGATCACGGGGGCCAAACCGTTGATCGTGATTGACGCTCCGCGCGACCACGCCTTCCTCGGCGGTGTTCAGCACGTCCGCCGGGGCGGCGGCGAGATGGTCAATCGCACCGTCATGGCCGCGCCGTTCCACGGCTGCCAGATCGAGTGGGACGTCTGCTCCCTGGCTCCGGTCCACACCCGGCACTGAAGCGAACCAGGACGCAGAGGAAACCAACATGAACAACTCCACCTACACCGATGCTCAGCGCGAAGAGGTCCAGAGCCGCATTGTGGCTGAAGCCGCCGCGCTGGGCGGGATGATCACGGCACCGCAGCTGCGGGAAGTCCTCGGCGATGTGCCCGCAGGCGAGCGTGCCCAGGCAGTAGTCGCCCTCCAGCAGCAGGGAAAGCTGGAGACGGCCGGCTCCGCTGCCGGGGCGATTCATTCGCTGGTCCGGCCGGCGATCGCCACCGTCATTGCCCGCGTCGGCCCCTACGAAGGGCTGGGCCTCCCGGCCAGTCCGTCGTGCCTGATTGAGGCAGCGCCGCCGCCGCGACGCCAGGACGATCCGCTCGCACTGCGCAACCGGATCAACGCCATCAGCCAGGACCTCGATGAGGCGCTGGTAGACGCCTGCAGCATCGAGCTGCCGCACACCACCATCCAGAACCTGCTGTCCGCCAGCCGCGCCACCCGCGCCGCCGCAGACAGCGTCAGCAACTAATCACGAAATGGAGAGCAACACCATGCAAGCTGCCACCATCCCCGCCGGTTACCGAGCGGATGCAAGGGGGAACCTGGTCCCCGAGAAGAACATCCGCCCCATCGACCAGGCACGCGACGAGCTGGTCGGTGAACTGGCGGCGGAAGCCAAGAAACTGAACGTGCTGCTGGCCGCCTTCAAGCTGCGCGCCCACGCCGACATCGCCGCATTCGTGCAGCTCAGCGCCGAGCAGTACCGGGTAGCGGTTGGCGGAAAGAAGGGCAATGTCACGCTCATCGCCTTCGACGGGCGTTTCAAGATCATTCGTCAGATCCAAGAGAGCATCCGCTTCGATGAGCGCCTGCAGGCCGCAAAGGCACTGATCGATGCGTGCCTGATCGAGTGGACCGAGGACGCGTCCCCTGAGATCCGCGCCATCATCAACGACGCCTTCCGGATGGACCAGCAGGGCAACATCCGCACGGGCCAGGTTCTGTCGCTGCGCCGCCTGCAGATCGATGACGACCGCTGGCAACGCGCCATGCTGGCTATCGGCGAGGCCGTCCAGGTCGTGGGCAGCAAGTCCTACGTGCGCGTGTATGAGCGTGATGACAAGGGCAAGTACCAGCCCATCACCCTCGACATGGCGGGGGTCTGACATGGTCACGACCCAGCCCACCCCCGAGGTGCTTGAGCGCGCTGCTCAGATCGCCGACAAGACGGTTCGGAGCGACATCGAACTCTTCGCCAAGAGCACATGGATTGATGACGTGCAGTTCTACGACGTCACCACGCCCCGGCTCTACGATGAAGACGTCGCAGAGGTGAATGACGCGCTGGAGTACATCCAGCTGCGAGGGGATGTCTTCCCGTGGGTAATGCACCGCCATCCGGTGCATGCGCATCTTGTGCGCTTTGAAGACAAGGCCCCGCCGAGCGCGGCGAACATCTCGGGCGAACCCAAGGTGGCACATGAATAAGGAGGACTGGAAGAAGTTCGAGGCTTCGCTGCAACACCCCTTCGCCGGTGGTGCGGACCTCAAGGCAGACGGCCATGACCTTCAGATCCGGGTGACGCCTTTGAAGAACCTGCGCTACACGATCAGCGTTTATGTGGATGGCTACATCAAGAGCGAGTACATGAGGCCTGGCAGCGCCATCGGGGCGAAGTTCTATCGTGCTGAAAAAGTTTGCTTTTACGGCCGCGCAGCCCAGGCAAAGCTGATGAAGGAGTGCGGGAAGCGTTTCGCCAAGAAGGAGATCGCTGACGCCACCAGGGTCATTCATGTGTCCAACTGGAATACGGCTACAGCCCTGCGTCGCCACCTGACGAAGACTTGCTCCAGCATCGAGCTTGTCCGCGCAGGCTATCCGGCGGAATCAGCATGACCGCCAAGAAAGACCCCCGGCGGGCACAGATCGCCAAGATCCACGTCGCTGTGTCCCAGCTGGGCATGGATGACGACACGTATAGGGATCTGCTGCGGCGCGTGACCGGGAAAGACTCTTCCGCACGCATGTCGGTGGCTGAGCGCGACCAGGTCCTGCAGGAGCTGAAGCGCTTGGGGTTCCGCGACGGCAAGAAAGCAGACGGTTCCTCAGCGTTCCCTGGGCGGCCTGAGGCGGTGGACGGAACCCCGCTGCTGCAGAAGGTGGAGGCGCTGCTCGCTGACGCCGGCCGGCCCTGGAGCTACGCGACTGCGGTGGCGACACGCATGTTCCAGGTAGAGCGCCTGGAGTGGTTGAACAGCGACCAGCTGCATCGGCTGGTCGCGGCATTACAGATTGACGCCAAGAGGAGCGGCAGGCAGTGACCGATCAGACCAGCTACGAGCAAACGATGAAAGCAGCAACGGAGAGCGCCCTGCAAATGACCTTTGAACGGGTGATGACACTGCCGCCCGTCCAGGTGATCCCCTACCTGACCAACATGGTGCAGATCGGCGTGGAGCTGCTCCGGGCCGGCGGTAAGGAGGACGCCTTCGTGCGTGAGTTCCTGGGAGCGGCCACGGCCAGCCTCGACTCGCCGCCCAAGTTCACCCTGAAGGATCTCCGGGTCCACTGATGAAAGCCACCTGTCCCGAATGTGGCTGCCAGGGCCACGTCGTCACCTTCTTCGTTGAAGAGGACGGCAAACGCCTGGCGATGACTATGGCCGGCATGCCCAGCCCGGAGCTGGGAAAGGCCGTGCTGGGCTACCTCGGCCTCTTCAAGCCGCCGAAGACCGCCCTGCGCCTCCAGCGAGCGGCCAAGATCGCCCAGGAAGTGGCTGACCTCGTCGCAAAGGGCGATGTCTGTCGTGACGAGAGGTCGGGCATCCGCCGCCCCGCACGCCCGGCCCAATGGGCTGCCGGCATTGAGCAGATGCTGGCGCAACGCGCCTCGCTCTCGCTGCCGCTGGAGTCGCATGGCTACCTCCGTACTGTCGTTTTCGGACTGGCCGACAAGATGGACGCGGCCGCTGAGCGTCAGCGCGAGTCGGATGCGCGGAGCGGCAGGCATCTAGAGCGCTCCGCCGGTGGGACGGCCAGCGTCGACGTGTCCCCCAACAAAGAAACGCCCCTGCAGAGCGCAATGGCCTGGATCTCACAGATGATGGAGTTTGGGCAGTTCACTGCTGAAGAGGCGGAAGAAGAGCGCCGCAAGGCACGCGAGAAGCACGGAGACAAGTGATGGATGACCAGCGCGACCTGATCGGAATGCCCGCAGGCGACGAGGCCGAAGAGATGCTCGCGCGTGCGCCAATGGAACTGCCCGAGGCTCAGTGGGCCGGGATGCTGAGCGCCCTGGTGGCTGTCGTAGAGAGCAAGTTCCGGCGTTTGGGCCTGGACGAGGAGACCGCTACCAGGCTGGCGATCGCCGCCGTCTTGGCCCAAGGCGAGTACGCCGGGGGACGGTCCATCTACATCCCGCGAGGAATGCGGCTGAAGAACGCGCTGCGGGATGCTGATATCTACCGCCGGGCCAAGAGGGGTAACATTCCCCGCCTGGCGCAAGAGTTTGACCTGACTGAGGTCAGCGTTTACCGAATTCTTCGCGAGCAAAGGGATCTTTACCTTGCGAGGGTGCAAGGCCGGCTGAATTTTGGAGATGAAGCGTGAAGGGAGTATCTGAGAACAAGGAACTGGTCGTCGTGGCGTGTCTGGTCGTCGCCCTTGTGGTCGGTGGTTCTATCTGGGCGGGTTGGGGAGCAAGCATGTGGAGATTCCACAAGGCGCGCTCCCTTGTCGCAGAGCAGATGCGCTATCCAGACCCGGTATTTAGGAAACTTCATATGGGGAACGACAGCTACTCGGTGTGCGGCGAGGTCAGCAGCGGTGGGGCCATGTTTCGACGGTTCTATGCTGGCGAGGCTTATTCGCGAGTCGATCCCGACCCCAGCAACGGTCGAATCCCGGAAATGGTGGATCATTCGTTCTGGAAGGAATACTGGGCAGTCTGCTCCGATAGGCCCTGAGTTCACCAAGGCCCGTATTTGGCCCATAAAGCCCTGCTCCGGCGGGGCTTTTTCATTGACGGATGTTAGTCCCCCCGAGTCGGCGCGCGCGCGGATGCTGTGCGTACCGGGGGACGAAGAGGCGCAGCAGCGCCAGCGCACCCCGCTACCCATCAAAGCGGAGCGCGCATGCAACCCAACAACCCCTTCCTTCGTTTCACCTCGGCTGCCGGATCGCTGCTCGACCGCATCGGCCACATCTGGCTGTGGTTCGCCATCAGCCTGGTGCTGCTCTTCGTCGTCGGCCTGATCAATCCGGTGCTGGTGGCGTCCTACATTTGGGCGGCCTCCAAGCTGACAATGGCCGCAGCCATCGGCTTCGGCGTTGACCTGAGCGTTTTCCGTGGTGGCGATCCGCGCTACCTGCAGGACGGTATCGAGAAGTCGATGGCCCAGACCCGCCGCGTCACTTTGATCGCTGCGGCAATGATCGCGGCCGGGCTGATCGGATGAGCGGGCGCGGCTACCCTGACCGGGCGCTGCGCCTTCTGGCCGTGGGACTGTTGGTCCTGCTCGCCTGCATATCGGTCGTCAGCTGCCGCACGGCTCAGGCGGCCGAACCGCGCCCGTCGACCGTCCGAGTCGCACCGGCATCCGCGCTGTACCGCCACCGCGTAGAGCAGGCAACGGCGCGCGCATGGGGCATCCACGGCAGCCCGGCCCGGCTGGCGGCCCAGTTGCACCAGGAGTCGGGCTTCCGCGCTGATGCACGGTCGCCCGTGGGCGCCCAAGGCATTGCGCAGTTCATGCCGGCGACCGCCACCTGGATCGCTACGGTATTTCCCAAGGAGCTGGCGGCCTTCGATCCCTGGAACGCACAGCAGGCAATCTTGGCAGCGGCGCTCTACGACCGATGGCTCCTGGATCGCGTCGCTGTCTACGGCAGCGGCAGGATGACCGAGTGCAGCCGATGGGCCTTCACGTTCCGCGCCTACAACGGCGGCGAGAAGTACCTGAACCGTGAGCGCAGTTTGGCCAACGCAGCCGGCGCAGACCCTAACGATTGGCATGAGGTTGCCAAGTTCCGCTCCCGTGCCGATTGGGCGCACCGCGAGAACATTGGATACCCCCGGCGGATCTTGCTGGTCCTGGAGCCTGCGTATATCGCCGCAGGTTGGCCGGGGAGTTCCCCATGTCAGTGACCGCCCTCGAAATGGTTCGGATCAAGGCATTGGCCATCGTCCTGGTACTGGCTGCCTCCATCGGGGTCGGGGCGTGGGCCGGGCATCGATGGGCCGAAGGCGAGCAAGCCATCTCGGAACGGGGCGAAAAGACCGCCTACCTCGCAAGCCTGCAGGACGAAATCACCCGGCTTCAGACCCAGTCGGCGGAGTCGGCCTTGGCCTATGCCGAAGCGACGAAACGGCTGAACGCCATTGCCAATTCCCTGGAGAAAAATCGTGAAGAGAACCGCAAGTTCGCCGAGGGCCAGCAGGCCGCGCTGGCGGCGCTGCTGGATCGGCGTCCTGAGCTGCGCGCTGCTCGCGCTGGCGATGACGTCCTGCAGCACTGGAACCGCAGTAACCAGGGCAAGCCCGCCGCCGCCGCCCCCGCCGTCAATTCCCGCGAGCCTCAAGCAAGAGTGCCCAGCGCTCCCGATGGCTCCGAACGATCTGTGGGCGACCCTGCTGGGAAATCACGACCTGGTCGCGACCCTGTATCACGACTGCAGCGATCGCGGCAGAGCGTTGATCCTGGCCACCGACGACTGGGAGGCCACGGCCTGGCAATGGTATTGCCGAGCGCTGGAGGCGCAGGTCCGTCCTGCGGCCTGCACGGATGAAGGACGGAGCAAGCGCGAAAGACCTGCTGACGCTCCGAAACGAGTACGAGCACCTGGCGCTGACGTGCCGAACTGAAGCCAAGAGGCAGCGCGGCGATCGCGCTGCCGCCCTGGAGGGACAAGCCCGCGCCTATGTCGGTTGCGCCGCTGACCTCAACGACCTGATCAATGGAAGGAAACACCCGAGTGCAAGACGACGTTGATATGGCGGGCGAGGTCGACGCCAGGGCCTGGGAGCTGTTTGAGCAGACCCGGCGTGCAAGGCAGGCGCACCAAGCTGGACCGCCCGCAGTCCTGCAGCCGATGAACTGCGTTGACTGCGGCGAAGAGGTGCCGGCGGCACGCCAGCGTGCAGTTCCACACACGCGCCGTTGCATCGGCTGTGCCGAAGCCCTGGAGGCGTGATGAGCGACCCGGTTATGGCGGGTCCCATTGTGATTGGCCTACTGGTGCTGGTAGCCGCACTGGTGGCCACCAACTTGATGGTCGGGGTGGTGCTTTGGTGGCGTCACTCCGGCCTGGCAGACCGGGTCACGAAATTGGAAGTCCACAACGAGCATCGCATCACCCGCGAGGAAGTCCGTCAGGTGTTCGATCGGCTGGCCACGCTCGAAGGCAAAACCGACGCGACGAACATCATGCTTAGAACCGTCCAAGAACATCTGTTGGAGAACGATTGAATGACCCAGAAAACCTTTGCCGAGAGTCTCCGCGAGGACCGCCGCTTGGTGCTGCTGCGCCTGCTGGCTGAGCAGAACGGCTATCGCGCCAACAGCTCCACGCTGCATTCCGGCCTTCATCATTTGGCCGTCGCCGGCACGCGCGACGACGTACTGACCGACCTCACCTGGTTGGGCGAGCAGGGCCTCGCCCGCGTCAGCGAGGCTGTGACCGGCGTCCTGGTCGCCGAGCTGACTGGTCGCGGCCTGGACGTGTCCAAGGGCCTCGCCGCTGTGCCGGGTGTCAGCCGCCCGAGTCCCCGGTAATCGGCATGACGGCCCCACGACGCGGCAAGTCCAGCATCCAGCGCCTGCCCCCGGAGCAGCGAAGCCACATCGAGCGGCTGCTCCGGGAGGACAGGCTCACCCTGGTCGAAATGATTGCCGACCTGCAGGACCGGTTCCCAGGAGAGCCTGCGGCCGACGTATCGAAGTCGGCACTGCACCGCTACGGCAAGGGCTTCGCCGAGCTGACGTCCAAGATGCGCGAAATCGAGGCCGTCTCCCAGGCGCTGGTCGGCGAGCTGGGCGAAGGCGTAGGCGAGAAGGCCGGCGCGCTGCTTGGCCAGGCCATCACCACGCTGGCCACCAATGCCGCGCTGAAAGCCCACGAGAAAGAAGACGTGAGCATTGAAGACGTGCGGAAGCTCGCGCGCGCGGCCAAAGATGCGATGGACGCCCAGCGCGTCAGCGTCAACGTGCGCCGTGCGATCGCCCAGGAAGCCCGAGAGGCGCTGCAGCGTGAGCAGGCCGCGAAGCTCGACAACGTAGTGAAGTCTGGCGGCCTGTCCGAAGAACGGGCCAACGAGTTCCGCAAGAAGATCCTGGGAATCGGCTGATGGTGATCGCAAAGGCCGCGCGCTCGAAGGCTGCGCCAACCAAGAAGCCGCTGGCAGAGGCCATCAACCGGGCCGATCGTGTCGAGGATCTGCTGCAGGACGAACTGCCGGCATCGCTCGCCGTCGAGGTCAACAGTGCCATCGACGCCGTGCTGCTGAAGTACCAGCAGGAGTGGGTGGCCGATGACAGCGACCTGAAGGTGGCCGAGAAGAGCCGTCGTGTGGGCCTCACCTGGGCCGAGGCGTCAGACAACGTCCTGATCGCTGCCAAGTCTCGCCAGGGCGGCGGGATGAACGTGTATTACATCGGCTACAACATGGACATGGCCATCGAGTACATCGAGGCCTGCGCCATGTGGGCGCGTGTGTTCAACCAGGTGGCCGAAGCCGTCGAGGAAGGCGAAGAAGTCTTCAAGGATGGCGACGATGAAAAGTCGATCAAGACCTACACCATCCGCTTTGCCAGCGGCTTCCGCATCGTGGCCCTGTCCTCGCGCCCGGCCAACCTGCGCGGTAAGCAGGGTGTTGTGGTCATTGATGAGGCCGCATTTCATGGCGCTCTGGACGAATTGCTGAAGGCCGCTCTAGCGCTGTTGATCTGGGGCGGCAAGGTGCGTGTGATCAGCACCCATGACGGGGATCAAAACCCGTTCAACGAGCTGGTGAACGAGATCCGGGCAGGCTCCCGAAAGGGCAGCGTCCACCGCATCACGTTTAAGGAAGCCGTCGAGCAGGGCTTGTTCGGACGCGTCTGCATGCGCAGGGGCGTTCCGTGGGACGTGGACGCCCAGGGCAGTTGGGTCATCGGTGTATATGCCTTCTATGGCTCTGCGGCCGAGGAAGAGCTGGACGTTGTCCCGAGCCAAGGCTCGGGCGCCTGGCTGACCACGGCTCTGATCGAACAACGCATGTACGGCGCCCCGGTCCTGCGCTTCACCTGCCCCAAGGGCTTCGAGCAGGAGCCGGACGGCGCTCGCTGGGCGGCGATCCAGGATTGGCTGGATCTGGAAGTCGGTCCACTGCTGGAGGTGCTGGACCCAGAGCTGCAGAGCGCATTCGGCCAGGACTTCGGACGCACCGGCGATCTGACGGTAATGGTGCCGGCGCAGATCGAGCAGAACCTCCGCCGCCGCGCTCCGTTCATCCTAGAACTGCGGAACATGCCGCATAAGCAGCAGAATCAGGTGGCGCAGTACGTCATCAAGCGCCTGCCGCGCTTCGTCAAGGCGTCAGTAGACGCACGCGGTAACGGCCACGCGGTGGCAGAGTTCCTCGCCCAGGAGTTCGGGTACAGCCGTGTCGACCTGATCATGGCAACGGAGACCTGGTACCGGGAAAACATGCCTCCGCTGAAGCAGGCGTTCGAGGACGACACCATCGCCATCCCCAGGGACAAGGACGTCCTGGGCGACCTGCGCGCCATCAAGATGATCAAGGGCGTTGCTCGTGTACCCGAGCGCTCCACCGGAAAGGACGGTGGCCAGCGCCACGGCGACGCCGGCATCGCCATCGCACTCATGTACTACGCCAGTCGGCATCCCGGCGCGGAAATGGCATGGACCGCCATGCCCAAATCCAGCCGCGGATTCGACACCGTCGCCCACGGCGACGACGACCTCTCTCTCCCGGAACCTGAAGCATGGTGACCACCTCCCGCATCCTCGGCCCCGATGGCCGCCCCTTCCGTGTCTCCGAGTTGGCAGAGCCGCAGACAGCCCAGGCGACTCAGCTGCAGCGTGAGTTTCAGGGTCATCCCTCGCGGGGCCTGACGCCATCGCGCCTCGCCTCAATCCTGCAAGCGGCCGAACAGGGCGACGTAATTCGCCAGTACGAGCTGTTTGAGGATATGGAAGAGCGCGATACCCATATCTTCTCTGAGATGTCCAAGCGCCGCCGTGCAGTCTCCGGTCTCTCATGGAAAATCGCTCCCCCCACCAACCCGAGTGCGGCTGAGAAGAAGTCGGCCGAGCAACTGCAGGAAATGCTGGAGGCGATGGACAACCTGGAGGGCATCCTCTTCGACACCACCGATGCGATCGGCAAGGGTTTTGTATGCCAGGAGATCGAGTGGGAGCGAGTGGGCAACGGCTTCCAGCCCAAGTCGATCCTCCACCGCCCCCAGTCGTGGTTCCAGTTACAACGGGGATACGAGCAGCAGATCCGGCTGCGGCGCGGTGGCGGTGAAGGTGAGCCGCTTCAGGACTACGGCTGGATCACCCACACCCACGCGGCCAAGAGTGGCTATTTGGAGCGTGCCGCGCTGTTCCGCGTTCTGGTCTGGCCGTACCTATTCAAGAACTATGCCGTGGGCGACCTCGCGGAGTTCTTGGAGATCTACGGAATCCCGATGCGCATCGGCAAGTACCCGCCTGGTGCTTCGGAGCGGGAGAAGCTGACGCTTCTCCGGGCGCTGATGCAGATCGGCCACAATGCCGCCGGTATCATTCCCGAAGGGATGACTATGGATTTTCCGGCCGTTGCTGAGGGTGATCCCAGTGCATTCCAGATGATGATCGACTGGTGCGAGCGCAGCCAGAGCAAGGCCATCCTGGGAGGCACGCTCACCAGCCAGGCGGACGGCAAGAGCAGCACTAACGCTCTGGGCAATGTCCATAATGAGGTGCGCAAGGAGCTGAAGGATTCGGATGGCAAACAGGTTGCCACATCGCTCACCCGCGACCTGGTGTATCCGCTTGCCCAGCTCAATGGGTTGATCCCTCAGGGCGATCGCCGCCGTTGCCCTCGCTTCGTGTTTGACCTGGCTGAGTCCAAGGACATCACCATCTACGCGACGGCGCTGCCGTCCCTCGTCGGACTCGGCATGCGTATCTCACCCTCCTGGGCGCACACCGAGCTGGGAATCCCTGAGGCCGGCCCTGATGAGCCAGTGTTGGGTGCTGCGCCCGAGTCGGCTCCAGGCAGCCGGGTGGCGCTGAGTCGCACGGCGGTCGCGGTGGCGAGCGCACAGCCTGCGCCAAAGGATCGGGAGGACCAGCTCGTCGCACTGCTCGCCGAGGAGGTCGACCCCGTGATCTCCGATTGGGTGGACCAGATCCAGACTCTAGTCGACAGCGCCCAGACCCTGGAGCAGATCCGCGACGGATTGCTGGGCCTGTTGCCGGGGTTGTCTACGGTCCAGTTCACCCGCGCCATGCAGCATGCGTTGGCCATCGGCGGCGCGGCTGGGATGCTGGATGCGTTGGAGGACAGCCGTGGCTGAGATCCGGGGTGGCTTCGGCAGCATGCCCGAGGCCGAGCGCTACTTCCGGGGCAAGGTCAACCTGCCAACCCGCCGCTGGAATGATCTGTGGCAGGGGCAGCATGCGCGCGCGTTTGTCGTGGCTGGTGCTACTCGCGACGCGCTGCTGACGGATCTGCGCCAGGCGGTGGATGCAGCCATCTCCAAGGGTGAGACGCTAGAGGACTTCCGCGCCCGGTTCCGGGACACTGTTCAGCGGAATGGCTGGACGGGCTGGACCGGCGAAGGCACGCCCGGCGGCGAGGCTTGGCGCACCTCGGTCATCTATCACACGAACCTGCGCACCTCCTACATGGCCGGCCGCTGGGAGACGCTCAAGCGCTTCCCCTACCTGCGGTACAAGCACAACTCCGTTCGCAATCCCCGCGAGCAGCACAAGGCGTGGAACGGGATCATCCTTCCGTCGAATGATCCCTGGTGGGTTGTGCACTACACCCCAAATGGCTGGGGCTGCCGCTGCACAGTGGTGGGTGTGTCAGAGGCCAAGATGCGGGCGATGGGCTGGAAGGTGAGCGAGCGCCCGATCAGCATCCAGGGCGATCCGCCACCGGAGTGGGCCTACCACGTCGGCCATGCTGCCAGCGGCAGCCACATTGCCGACGCGGCGCTGGCCAAGGACGCCGGGGCCAAATGGTCTGAGCTGCCTGGGCGCAGCGCGGCCGAGCTGGGCCGACCTTCCCAGGTGCCGCTGGATTCGGCGATCGCCCGTCCTCTGGCCAGCGGCATCCGCGATCCGGAGCGGGTGCGCGAAGTCTGGCGCGGGTTGTACGGCGAGACGTCAACCTTGCGCGATCCTTCCGGCGACGAGGTACTGCTTACCGACCAGGTCATCGAGCATTGGCTGGAGAAGCCATCTCGCCTTGACGGCCGGGAGAAGTATTTGCCTCTGCTGGCGGAGACGATCCAGAACCCGTTTGAGATCTGGGCCAACTTCGCCCAGAACGACGCTGGCCAGATCGGGCTGCGCCGCTACTACGTCAAACGGGTCGAGGTCACGGAGGACGAAGGGGGAGCGCAGAAGCGATACGCACTGACGATGATCGCCGAGGTGCTGCCGGGTGGCGTGTGGGGGTCATTTGACTTCTTCCGGGGCAACAAGCCGCAGCCGCGATCGCGGCAAGGGTTGTTGGTTTGGGGGCGTTCGGAGGAATGAGCCTTTGCACACAGACGCGCCAGCTCGCTCTGCGGCGCTTCCTGCAGGACCTCGGGGGCTGGCCCATCCTGTGGAAGGATTGCGGCCCGGAGGCCGCTACACCAGGGGCGGCTGGTCCCTGGTCCGTACCCGGAGAATATCATGGCCAATGAGCCGCTGATTCTGCACCTGGACACCGACCAGGCCGAGCGCTGGTTCGGGAACCTGGTGCGGCGAGGGTCCGACCTTTCGGGGCTGATGGCCCAGATCGGCGAAGACCTGACCGAAAGCACCCAGGCTCGCTTTGATACGGGGGTGGGGCCGGACGGGATCGCCTGGCAGCCATTGGCAGATGGCTCCGGGCGGACGCCGCTCAATGACACGCGCCGCACGCGGGACGGTATCCACCCGCTGTCCGGCGTGGACTGGGTCGAAATCCGAGCCGACTCCAAACAGGCTCGATGGCACCAGGAAGGCACGCCGCCCTACGTGATCGAGGCGAAGAACGGAAAAGCGCTGTACTGGCCGGGCATGCAGATGCGCACCAGCAAGTCGGGCAAGGAAGGCCCAGCCTTCGTCCGTAAGGTCAACCATCCTGGATTGCCTGCGCGCCCCTTCATGGGGGTCAGCGAGGAGGACGGCGACGCCATCGAGCAGCTCGCCGTCGCATGGCTAGAACTGGATGCCGACCCGTCAAATCTGGGGCCGGCCTAAAACGCCCCCACAGGCCCCCTGTGGCCCCCTGAGCGCGGCCACCGTCCGTGCCCGCCCCCGCGATGGGGGTGTGGGGCGATTTAAACGCCTTTCAAACGCCATCGGGGGTAGGCGTGAAGCCCGCGTTTCCTTCGGGGCCGTTTTTTTCGCAGAACGTGTACAGTTTGGCCTGCGGTCGAGGTGTAGCTCCTCCCGCGCTTTTCACTGACGCATGTTAGTCCCGGCTCCTGGCGTCAACCGGCCAATCTGGCCGGGATGAACAAGCCCACCCAGATCAACGTCCCTTCGACCGTCGCGGTCGCCGCCTGCAGCTTCATGCTGCCGCTGAAGGCTGCCGACGATGGAACCATCGAGATGCAGCTGACGCCTGCAGGCGAGTTCCGGCCGAACGATGGCCGGGAAATGCTCGTACCGGCTTGGTACATCGACGCAGCGGTCGCCGAGCGCGTCATCGCTCGATTCAACGCCAAGAAGACGCCGCCCGTCGTCGATTACGAGCATCAAACCCTCCACAAGGAAACCAACGGGCAGCCTGCGCCGGCCGCTGCCTGGATGCGTGCGCTGCAATGGCGCGAGGGTTCTGGCCTCTGGGCCATTACCGAGCCGACGCCCCGAGCGGCAGCTGCGATCGACGCCAAGGAATACCGCTACGTCTCGCCGGTCTTCCGCTTCGATGAGAAGACCGGCGAGGTACTGACGATCGAGATGGCCGCCATCACCAACACCCCCGCGATCGATGACATGCAGGCGCTGTCCTTGCGTGCCGCCGCCACCTTCGCGTTCCACAACGAAACCGAGGACACCCCGATGAACCCCTTGCTTACTGCCTTGCTGGCCGCCCTGGGCCTGCCCGAATCCACCACCGAAAAGCAGGCCATCGCAGCCTGCAGCAACCTGACGACGCAGCTGGCCACGCTCAAGGGTGTGACCGCCGAGCTGGGCGTGGAAGAGGCAGGCGCTGTGGCCGCATGCAGCGCCCTGAAGGCCAAGGCAAAGGCATCTGAGCCTGACCCCGCCAAGTTCGTGCCGGTCAGTGCGGTGGACGACCTGCGCGGCCAGATCGCGGCCCTGAGCGCCGAGCGGACGAATGACAAGGTCACCGCCCTGGTGGATGAAGGGTTGGCTGACGGGCGCATCAACCCGGCGCTCAAAGACTGGGCCACCTCCTTGGGCAAGTCGAACCTCGCGGCCCTGAGCGCATACCTGGAGAAGGCTGCACCCATCGCGGCGCTCAGCAGCACCCAGACGAATGGCAAGAAGCCGGATGACGCCCTGGGCAAGGAGAGCCACGGCCTCAGTGAGGGCGAACTGGCCGTCTGCTCGATGACCGGTATTACCCCGAAGGACTTCGCGGCCGCCAAGCCCGCCGCTGCCTGACGGCACGCGCTTTCCTGCCTCTATACAAGGACACCGAAATGACCGCAGCCACCCAAGGCCGCAATACCACCCGTCGCGACGCCCACCGCGTCGGCCATCTCATCAACAGCGGCCAGAAGATCTGGGCGGGAACCCTGGTGGCCCTGCTCACCGCCAATGGCAACGCTGTGCCGGCAGGTACGCCCGGCGCTGGGGACGCGGTGGGCGTTTCCCAGCATGACGTTGTCGGCGACGGCACCAATCAGGTTGATACCTGGCGTGGCCAGGCCTTCCACTTCGCGAACAGCGCAGCGGCCGATCTCATCACTCGCGCCGACATCGGCTCCAACGCCTTCGTGGTCGATGACCAGACGGTAGCCAAGACCGACAACAGTGCCGCCCGCAAGGTCGCCGGCAAGATTATCGACGTGGACGCTGCCGGCGTCTGGGTCCTGGTCGGCTGATCCCGCCCCAACTCCCTTCGACAGGAAACCCACATGCAAGTTACTCGCGGCAATCTCAATACGCTCGGCATCGCGTTCAACGCAGCCTTCACCCAGGGCCTCGGCCAGGCCCCCTCCCAGTACCAGCGCGTCGCGTCGGTGGTGCCCTCCACGACCAAATCCAACGAGTACGGCTGGCTGGGCAAGCTGCCCGGCATGCGCAAGTGGGTCGGTGATCGCGTCATCCACGGCATCATGAACCACGGCTACGCCATCAAGAATGAGCCGTTCGAGCTGACCGTCGGCGTGGACCGCGACGACATCGAAGATGACAACATCGGCATCTACACCCCGCTCATGCAGAACATGGGTGAATCCGTGGGTGCGCAGCCCGATGAGCTGACCTTCGGCCTGCTGAAGAACGGCATCAGCACCGCCTGCTACGACGGCCAGAACTTCTTCGACACTGACCACCCGGTGATCAACGCCGAAGGCAAGACCGTCGTCCAGAGCAACATCGATTCGGGCGGCAACGGCCCGTACTGGTACTTGCTGAGCACCAAGCGAGCGATCAAGCCGATCATCTTCCAGAACCGCAAGGACCCGAACTTCGTGTCGATGGACACGGAAACGGATGAGGCCGTGTTCTCGAAGAAGGAGTTCCGCTACGGCACCGATTGCCGCCGCAACGTGGGCTTCGGGTTCTGGCAGATGGCTTATGCCAGCAACAAGCCGCTGACTGCCGAGAACGTCCAGGCGGCATACACCGCGTTTACCAGCCGCACTGGCGATCACGGCCGCCCGCTGGGCCTGATCCCCGACCTGTTGGTGGTCGTGCCCGCCCTGAAGTTCAAGGCGGCAGAGATCCTGACGGCCAACCAGATCTCGGGCACTGACAACGTCATGAAGGGCGTTGTCGACGCGCTGGACTCGGCCTGGCTGCTGTAACCCACAGCCATAGCCGGTGCCTCCGGGCACCGGCTTCCCGCTCAACATCAACAAGGAGTGGCCAGTGGCCAACGAAGAAATCAACGTGAAGTCGCGCCATGACCGTGGTCGCTGGCGTGCCGGCAGGCATTTCACCCGTCAGGGCGAAGTCATCGACGTGTCCGAGCTGAAGAAAGGTCAACTCGACGCCATCAAGGGCGATCCCGAGCTGATCGTCCAGGACGTGGCCGCCAAACAGGACAAGACCCCGGATGAGCTGGCGATCGCACGCCAGAAGGCCGCAACCAAGAACGCCGCAGGCAAGACGTCCTGGACCGAAGCCGAAGGGAAGGCTAAGGCAGCGGCCGAGCTGGATGACGCCGCATGGGCCGCCTTGGCCCCGGCGGATCGCGTCGGCCAGATCGAAGCGCACCTGGTCCCGGAGAGCTGATCGATGAGCTACGTCACCCTCACGCAGCTGGCCGAACTCCCCGGTGCGCTCGAACTGGCACAGGTGGCCACCGACAAGGGGCAGCGCCCCGTCGCAGCCGAGCTGATGGACGCCACCCTGCGTGGGGGTGACCGTAGCGCATATGCGCCCGCTGAGATCGTCCGGGCCGATGCGGCGGCGGCACGCATCCAGGAAGCGGTCACCCAGGCGAGCGCGGTCATGGACGGCTATCTGTCAAAGCGCTATCCGCTTCCCCTGGTGGAATCCAATCCGATGCTGTCCACCTGGGCGCGGGCCATCACCCGTTACCAGCTTCACGGCGACCGCATTTCCGATGAGCGAAGCGACCCCATCGCCCGCGACTACCGGGACGCCCTGCGGTTCCTGCAGCTCATCTCCGAGAGCAAGTTCCACCTGGGCGCGAACGACCCCACCACCGGAACTGCCAGCATGGGCGACTTCATCTTCCACCCTGGCAACAAAGTGTTCGGTCGGGATCGCCGCCCGTGACAGTCGGGCCGTACCCCGTCATCAACGTGATCGAGCGGCTCCGCGCTCGGGCACCCGTGCTGCTCGATGTCGGCTCTGCGGCAGACCTGCAGACGGCCCTGGAGCAGAAGCCCACGCTGGACTGCGTCGCTTTCGTTACTTCGGCCGAACTGGGGCGTAAGCCCAAGTACACCGGGCCGCTCTACGTCCAGGACGTCGACGTCACGCTGCGCGTTGTCCTCATGGTTCGCAACTACTCCGGTCAGGCGGCCGGTACTGGCGCTCGCGACCAGATGGATCAAGCGGTGGTGCCGGCAGTGCGAGCGGCCCTGCTGGGCTGGACGCCTGTCGATGAGTTTGAGGGGCTGACGTTCCAGGCCGGCCGGGATGAGCGGTTCGACGCCGGCTTCCTCACCACCCAGCAGGTATTCGGCACGTCCTACCGCATGCAACAGAAGGTATCGCCATGACCCACAAACTTACCCCTACCGCTGGTGGTGCCTGGCGCGTCATCGACGGCCGCCTGGTCAACGAGACCGAGGCTCCCGCCAAGCAATCGCCAGCAGCAGTCCCCGTCAAGCCGGCGCGTCCGCCGCGCCAGAACCCGCAACCCACCAAGGAGTGAACCGTGGCCCAGCCCACCCTGGAATCTTTCAAACGACGCGGCCTGGCGCTCGCTCTGCGCGCCAGTGCCAGCGTGCCGGTCGTGCCCACCGCCGCGAGCAATGGCGTGCTGCTCTTCAACGGCACCAGCGGGACGGAGTTCGACAAGATCGAGCGTCCCATCGACCGTCCTTTCCTTACTGGTCAGCCGTTCGCAGTCGGCGCAAAGCGCGCCTTCATCGAAGGTGAGTTCGAGCTTTACCCGCCGACCGCACCTGGTGCGGCCGACGAAAGCGACGCGGACTGCGGCATCCTGCTGCTCCCGGCCGGCATGACCGTCGTCAAAGACGCCGCCGCGAAGACAACCCGCTTCAATCCGATCAGCTCCAATGTCGCCCTCAGCGACGCCAAGTTCTGGCATGCCGGCACCGTCAAGAACGTCAGCGCGGCCCGCCACAACGTCACCAGCTTGATCCTCGCGGTCGGCGATCGCTTCAAGGGCAATGTCCGCATCCAGGGCGACTACGAGACCATCGGTGAGGATGCCCTGCCGGAGATCTCGCTGCCGACCACCGTGCCGACCGTGGCCAGGGCGGACAACACCGTCACTACGATCACGGTGCCCGGCGGTGCCGGCCTGGTGTGCTGGGCGAAGTCCCTTTCGGTCGACGTGGCCAACACCATCACGCCGAAGGAGTACACCTCCCACAAGGAAACCGGCATTACTGATCGTGCGCCCACCTGGACGGCGCGCATTGCCAAGACGGCCTTGGCGGACTTCAACCCGTGGCAGGTTCGTGACGCCGCCACGATCATCCAGGTGGCGCTGCGCCTGACCGAGAAGTCCAAGCTGTATAGCGAGCTGGGCATTCGCGGCCAGATCGAGACGGTGAACGAGACGGACATCGATGGCGACTACGGCTGGGAGCTGTCCGGCCCCTGCGTGGCCAGCGATGCCGGTGGCGACGAGTTCTACATCGAGTTCGGCGACGCCGCGCCGTAAGCCGCTACACTGCCCCCAACAAGCCCCGCCAAGTGCGGGGCTTTTTTTTCAATGACGCTTGTTAGTCCCGACTGGGCAGCGTCCGTGGGCAAAGTGGTCTTGTCCCGTTCAAACGGGCTTTGAACACCACTTCCCAAGGACTCAAACAATGCTGCGTCTCTCGAAATCCGACACGGTTGCAATGCAGGTACGCCTGAGCATTCCGACCGACAATCCCACTGTCTTCAACGAAGGCACGATCGACTGTCAGGTCAAGATCCTCTCCAAGCAGCGGCTGAAGGACCTGCAGGAGCGGGAGACCGGCGATGCGGAGTACCTCAAAGAAATTCTGCAGTCGGTGACCGGCCTCGGCGATGCCGATGGAAACCCGCTTGTGGGTGAAGAGGCACTGGCCCAGGTCTATGAGGGCACCTGGTCGACCTTCCTGCAGCCGGCCATCGTCCAGTCCTACTTCGCGCAGTTCGTGGAAGCCCGCGTAAAAAACTCGAAGCCGTCGCGCGGGCGCTGATTGGGAAGGGTCCCCGTACTGGCGGCTCTCATCGGAGCCATGAACCCGATGAGGCCGTCAGTGCGACGGACTTCCTGCGTGACGGCGGCAACGCCGCCGAAGCTGATGAAGTGGTCACCGTCCTGGAAGAGAACTGGGATGCGGTCCAAGTATTCAGGCGCTGCCGACCGAGATGGATCACGGGGTTCCACGCGCCGGTCTACGACGGGATCGAGGCGACAGAGATCCGCGCAGCGACTTGTCTGCTGGGAATACGCCGCGCCGCACTCCCCGATTTGCTCTACCGCGTCGACGTCCTGATCCAGGCAACGAGAGACGCCCGCTCCGAAGCCTCATAGGTGCCCCAGTGAACCCCACCGTCACCCTTCGGCTCACTGCCGACAATAGCCAGCTGCTGCCCACCGTCCGCACCTCCAGTGCAGAGGTGAAGCGCCTGGGCGACACCGCCCAAGCGACCGGCCAGCAGGCTCAGCGTGGCGGTGCGGGTATCGCCAGCATGGGAGCCGCATCCGGGACGGCAGCGGGCAAGGTCGGCGCAATGACCTCGGCGCTCACTGCCGCCCGGACGGCAGCAGTCGGCTACCTGGCATCCCAGTCCGTCACAGCGCTGGTCTCGATGTCAGACCAGTACGCCAACATCTCAGGTCGGCTGAAGCTGGCCACGGCCGATCAAAAGTCCTACGCCGCTGCCTCGGCAGAGGTGTTTGCCGTCTCCCAGCGAACCTCCACGCTGATGGAGACCACGACCACGCTGTACGCCCGCCTGGCGCAGTCCACGGCAGAGTACGGAGTCAGCCAGCAGCGACAGCTTGCATTGGCCGAGACGATCAACCAGACGTTCACCGTCTCCGGCGCGAGCGCGGTGGCCGCTTCCAACACGATCACCCAGCTTACCCAGGCACTCGCTGGCGGCGTGCTGCGCGCGGAAGAGTTCAACTCTGTCATCGAAAACTCGCCGAGGCTCGCCCAGGCGCTGGCAGATGGTATGGGTGTTGGCATGGGTGAGCTGCGTAAGCAGGTCAACGATGGGCAAGTCAGCGTCGACAAGCTGGTGAAGGCGCTGGAGAGCCAGTCCTCCACCATCCAGGCCGAGTTTAACCAGATGCCGTTGACGGTCGAGCGCGCAATGGTGCAGCTCCGCAACAGCGTCACCAAATACGTCGGCGAGGCTTCCCAGGAACTGGGTGCCGGCAGTGGCCTGGCAGAGAGCATCGCGTTCCTCGCCAGAAACATGGAGCAGATCGATCAGATTGCCGGGGTGCTGGCAGTTGCGTTCGGTGGCCGTTTGGTTGCAGGCCTGGTCGCAGCCACCGCATCGAAGGTCGCCGCCGCAGTTGCAAGCCGGGAACTGGCTCGACAGGAGCTGGCCGCTGCGACAGCAGCTGAGCATCAGGCGCAGTTCCGCGTCGCTATGGCCCGCTCCGGCGTTGCAGCTGCAGGAGGTCTTGCTGCGGCTGAGTTGGCGTTCGCGAATGCTCAAGCGCGAACCGCTGCCGCAACTCAAGCAGCATCGATTTCGCTGACTGCCAAGGCTGCGGCGGTGCGTGGACTCAACATGGCAATGAGCGCATTCGGCGGACCTGTCGGCCTGGCCATCACAGCGTTGTCGCTGTTCGTGATGTGGGTCCGAAATAGCGAGCAGGAGGCAAAAGAGCTATCTAAAACCGTCACCGCTGGCTTCCAGTCGTCGATCAAGACGCTCGAAGGCTTCAATGAGCAGACAGCCAACACGTCGTTTGCCGAGCTGTCTGGCTCCCTTGACACGATCAAGGCAGCCGAGAAGGAGATCGGAAAGCTGCGCGATCGCTACGAGGAGCTGTCCAACTCGGCGCGGTCATTCCAGGCCCGCGACCGGGCGCTGCCCTACGGCTTCGATAAGGAGATGACCAGTGCGGCCGATGCGATCAAATCGGCCGAGGTGCGCCTGCAGCAGCTGACGACCCGCTACGACGATGTGATTGGCAAATCAACCAGCTACATCCTGCAGGCGGCCGGGGTCACCGACGCCACTGATGCGCAGCGTAAGTCGGTGGAAGAGCTGGTGCGACGCCAGGCCAATCAGGGCCTGACCATGCAGCAGAATATGGACCTGTATCAGCCGCTGATCCAGAAGCTGTTCGGCGTGGATGCTGCTGCCCGCTTGGCCGGAAAGGGCTTCGAACAGGCCGGCGCGGCCGCGACCGCGTCAGCCGCGGCGATCAAGAGTGCCCTGGCCACCATTGATGAGGGCCTGGACAAGCAGATTGGCGCGCTGCAGCTGCAGCTCATTGAGGCGAGCCAAGGCAAGGCCGCGCGCATGCGGGCGGAATTCATCAAGAACGCGGCGGCTCAAGGGCTGGACCCGACCAGTGATGATTACCAGGCGCGCCGCGCCAAGAATGAACAGGTCATCGAGCTGACCTTGTCCCTGGACAAGCAGGCGAAGGCTACCCAGGCGGTGTCTAAGGCCGAGGCCGAAGCAAAGCGCACCGGGGATGAGGCCAAGCGACTGCGCGACCAGCAGCTGGAATCCCAGCGGCGCTACACGGCCGAGGCAGCGCGTGCCGCCGCAGAGGTGGCCGGGCCGTTGGCCGTGGCAGAAACCCAGCGGACCCAGCGCGTGTCTGAGCTGGACGCCGAACTGAAGAAGCACAACATCACCCAGGCCGCGTACAACGCCCTGGCCGCAGAGGCCGAGCGCATCGAACAGAAGCGCAAGGCCGAGCTGCGGACGCAGCAGGCTGCGCCCCAGGCGCTCCTGGACACGCTGAGCGGTGAGATCCGCCTCCTGCAGGTTGCCGGCACTGAGCGCGAGCGCTATAGCCGCCAGCTGCAGAACGAGCAGGACATGCGCCGGGCCATCAACGAGGCCAATGAAGCTGGTGCCGGCATCAGCGCCGACATGACCAAGCGGCTCCTGGCGCAGGCGCGGGCATGGGCAGACGTGTCCATCCAGGTTGAGCAGCAGACGGCCAACCTCGAAGAGTGGGCCAACGTCGGCACGCGGGGTGTTGCCGATGTTGCCGACCTCCTGGCTGACACCTTCAGCAACAGCCTGGATGAGTCCGAGAGCTTCTTTGACCGCCTGAAGGACATCTTCAAGCGTGGGTGGCGGGACATCATGCGCACGATGCTGGAGCAGAACCTGGTGCGCCCGTTCCAGGAAGCGCTCACAAACGCCATTACAGGGGCCTTCTCTGGCGCTTCAACCGGCACTTCCAGCGGCAACTGGCTGAGCCAACTCGGCGGTTTCTTCGGTGGCAACGGCAACAGCGGTGGCAGCGGCGGTCAGGGGTGGATGTCGAGCCTGGCCAGGCTGATCGGCGGCGGCAAGAACATGACTGGCACCAACGCTATGGCAGCCGGCAATGGCTGGATGAACTCGGCCGCAAGCGCTGGCTCGATGATGGGCTTCGGTAACAACGTCGGCGGCTTCATTGGCAGCGGCTCCGCTGCCGGCGGTGCCGGCGCTGCGTCCACCGCGTCGATGGCCGTGCCGATCATCGGCTGGGTCGTGGCCGCCATGATGAAGAACGCCGAACTGTTCGATCAGGGCTGGGACATCAAGAATGGCGAGAGCTGGGCGGGCAAGGTGGCTACCCTGGGCGCGGTGGGCCATGTGGACGATATGGCGCGCAAACTGGGCCTCAACGCCAAGGCAGCGTCCATCCTGTCGGGTTCGTCGATCCACTCCGCGCTGTTCGGTCGCAAGAAGCCTCAGATCCAAGGCCAGGGCATTGTCGGTTCCTATGGCTTCGACGGGCTGTCCGGCCAAACCTATGCAGACATCAAGGCCAAAGGCGGCCTGTTCCGTAGCGACAAGAAGTGGACCGAATACGGGCAGATCGACAGCT
Organism: Stenotrophomonas sp. PS02301; assembly: GCF_029959485.1. Taxonomy (NCBI): domain Bacteria; kingdom Pseudomonadati; phylum Pseudomonadota; class Gammaproteobacteria; order Lysobacterales; family Lysobacteraceae; genus Stenotrophomonas; species Stenotrophomonas sp. PS02301. The sequence goes on along the minus strand of NZ_JASCOO010000007.1, from coordinate 63,536 downwards.
CGGTGACGGATGCCTTCGGCTCCGCACTCAACAGCGCCCGCGCTGGCGTCGTGGGCCTGGCCAACCAGCTCGGTGTCGACATCAGCACCCAGCTGAAAAACGTTCGTGTCGACCTGGGCAAGGTCCAGCTCGATGCAGATCCAGAAAAGGCGCAGGCCCAACTGGAGCAGCTCATCTCTGGCGCTGTCTCCAATCTGATGGGCAGTGGCATAGCGATGCTGGGCTTCAATCAGTTCCTCGGCAAGGGCTTCGAGGCCAGCGACGTGATGTACAGCCTCGCCGCCGCGATCGAGCTGACGACCGGCAATGCCGGGGACTTGGGCCGTGCGCTCAACTCGCAAGAGGTTGACCTGGTCAAGCGGACCACCAGTATGTTCCAGAGCATGGCCAAGGCTGCCGGTTCCACGATGGAGGAACAGGTCAAGGCAGTGGCCACCGCCGCGTCTTCCTACGGCAGCGTGGTGGCGTCTGCTCAGCAGGAGATCTCCACGGACGGCTTCAGCGGCTTCGCCAAGTCGCTGCTGGCGGTTCGTCAAGAAGAGCGGGAGCGCATCCGCACCCTTCAGGACCAGGCGAAAGCACTGAACGGGCTTTCCGCCCGCGAACAGGATCTGGCCACCGTGCGCCAGGCCGCCCGGCTGAAGGCGGACGCCCTGGCGCGATCGCTGGAGTCCGAGCTGGCCGACCTCGCCCTCAACCGCATCAACGATCAGATCGAGCGCCTCGGCGGCTCGGCCGATGGCGCGAGTAGCAAGATCGCCGACTTCATCAACTCGCTGAAGCTGAGCGACACCCTGTCGCCGGATACCGACGCGCAGAAGCGTGCCACCGCCTCCGACCTGATGGAGAGCGCCGCCGCCGCCGGAAACCTAGACAGCTTCGCCACCTACGCGCAGCAGTTCCTGGAAGTGAGCCGCCAGCTCAACGCCAGCGGTGCGGGCTACCAGGCCGACTATGCCGCCGTGATGGAGTTGGCCAAGCGTCTGGGTGCGGATGGCAGTAATGCGTCCCTGCAGCAGCTCTACGAAAAGCGTGAGGCCCTGCAGGCCCAGCAGGAAGCTGCCGCACGCCTGGAGCGTGCCCAGCGTATAGCTCAGGGTGTGGCAGATCTGGGCGGCGTTCGCGGCGGTGATCCCTTCGAGTTGCTCAGGAGCGTAACGGGCATGACCGCCGAGGAGCTGGCGTCGGATCTCGGCCTGTCCACGGATGAGCTGACTGAGTACCTGAAGGCGCAACAGACGAACATCTCCGACCTCGCCGAGATCCTCTATGACCTTCCGAAGCGGATCGCCCAGGAAATGGTGTCAGTAATGGTCGACGGGGTGCCGACGGCGGCGGGTTCAGCCACTGTCCCTGCTGTGGCCGGCGCAACTGGGACGCCGCCCAGCCAGCCCGGCGTGGGGAGTGGCGATACAGCGGTTCTCGACGTGCTCCTGCAGGTGAACAGTGGCATTTCTCGACTGGTAAAGATGAACGCGAACGCAGAGCTGCTGAAATGAGCCGGCCCATCATTCTTATAGACGTCGGCTATGACCAGCTTCCTGCTGCAACGCCTGTAGCCCGAAGCCGCTACGCATGGGTTCCGCCGGCCGCTGTGCCGGTCGTGATCCCGCCCGTCAGCGACGTTGGCGTGTCGCCCGCCACCGACAGCGTTACGATCACGTGGGCGTCGTCCGGCGAAGGAGTGACCTATGTCGTCTGGCGCGCAGCTGACTTTAACGGTGGTCCAGGCCCGTTTAAATATGTGACAAGGACCACGGAAACCCGATACACGTATACCGAAGCCGCCGGCGTTGTTTCGTGGTGGAAGGTGACGGCGGAGATCAATGGGATCTCTTCAGGTGACTCGGAGGTCATCCCAATGGCACCGGTGGTGCCGCCGACCAAGGAAGAAATATTCCAGATCAGCGAGGCTTTGAACCAGGCGATCACCGACGCGATCCTCGCCCAACAACAGGGTGACGTTGCCGCAGTGAATGAGGCCGTTGGATCGGCTCGTCAATACACGGATGCTCAGGTCTCGGCGCTGAATGGAATTCTGGAAGACATCGTTGGCGCCGATGAATGGAGTGCCGAGCGCAACTATCCAGCAGGCGACTTCTCACGTCACGGAGGCCTGCTCTATCGAGCGCTCGCGCCGAATATCGGCGTCCAGCCAGGCTCGGCCCCCGCGATCTGGGAGGCAATCGGTGATTACACCTCGGTAGGGGATGCGCTTGCTGCGTCGATCCGCATGGCCAGCCGCAACGCCAGCGACATCCAGACCCAGGCTAGCCGGGTAGATGCGCTTGTTGTGCGTATGCCTGCTGGTGCAGGAGCCATTGCAAGCCAAGCCAGCGTCGCGGCGGAATCGCAAGCGCGAGCAGATGCTGTATCTGCCGTCGGCCAGCGTCTCGGTTCGGTGGAGGCGCGGATGCCGGCCTCCGGGGAAGCCGCAGCGTCGGCAGCGCGGGTTACCGCCATTGACCAGGCAAGCGCGTGGCGCGACGAAGTACTCGGTCAGCGCATCGAAAGTACCAACGCGCAGATGGCCGGGAAAGCAGAAACCGGCACTGTTCAGTTGCTCCAGTCGAAGGTCGACCAGGTTAATGGGCGCGTGGACTCGCAAGGCACCGCGCTTCTCCAGGTGACCTCGAAGCTGGCGGGCGGGGCGAACATGCTGAAAGATTCCTCGTTCGCTCGCGGGTTCACCTATTGGACCCAGCCGGGCGGTCTCGGTATCGCTAACGAGCCTCGATTCGGGAACTACATGTACGGCCCGCCCCTTTCAGGTGGCACGGCCAGCTCCCAGACTGTTCAGACGGGCCAGGGTGTGTACGTTCTTAGCGGCGAGATTTATCGGAACAGCAACGTCGGCACGGTACGGCTCGAAGTCGGAGCCTTTAGCGCCGCCGGGTTTATCGGGTCGGTCACGGCCCTGAGTGATTCAAGCATTGTTGGGGAGTGGCAGCAGTGTCATATCGCTATCGCTGCGCCTGCAGGTACCACATATCTCCTTTGCCGGATGATCTGGGAGAACACGAACGTCAACAATTCCTTCAGGCGCCTGAAGCTTGAGGCGGGACAAATTCCGACGCTCTGGACTGATGACACGGCCGTACAACTGAATGCCAGCGCCACTCAGATACTGGAGACCAGGGCCACCCAGCTAGAGAACGGGCAGAGCCGCCTGGAAGCAAAGGCCGGCGTCCTGCTGGACGTTAACAAGAAGGTGATCGGTTGGACTGCCAAAAATGACGGTGAGCAGGGCATCTTCGATGTCGTTGCCGATCGCTTCAACGTCACCGACCCCAACGGCACCGGCAGCACGACGTTCGAGGCAGGTCGATGGGTAACCAGGTCAGGCGGGTATATGCAGGTGCACGGCAAGCCGTTCGGCACCACGGGCGACCTGATGATGTATATCGGCGTCGGTTCCGATCCCAACGCCGCCAGCAAGGGCAACGGCATCTTCTGGATCGACAACAAAGGGAATGCCTACTTTGGCGGAAGCCTGTCGGCCGGCGTGCTGCGCAACGCCGTACAGACTGGCACAACCCAGACGACCGGCACCGAGCTGATCAACGGTCCTTTCCGCACCAACGGCGGAAACCGCACGGTCACTCTCAGCTTTAGCCGCACACACACCCGTCATCGCTCCGCGTATGGATCGGCCGGGTTTGTGGCGGGGGCCGGGTCGAACACTGCCCAGGTGCAGTTGTTCCGGCAGATCGGCACCGGTGGCTGGGTGCTGTGGCAGGTCCTCAATGTCGCCGGCTCGGTGGATATCCGAAACGAAACCGACGGGCCAGACCTCGCCATTTCCGGATGGGGTGGCTCCTTCACGGTCAACGACAGTAGCTCTTCGCTGGAGACGGTGACCTACCGCGCCGTGGTGACGGCATTCACTGAGCAGACCGTTAGCCACCAGACGGGCAACTTCGACTCGCAGTCCATCACCCAGAACCTGTCGATCATTTCCGTGGAGCAATGAATATGAGCCTCGTCCTTTCCGAGAGCGGTGACAACGCGGTGGAGATGTTCGCCACCCGCATCGATGTGCAATGGGACTTCCGGACCAACACCGGGCCGGTTCTGTTCCACTTTGAACGCGTGGATTGGGACCGGTCTACCGGCCTGATCAACACGCGCGGGTACGAGCGAACGATCCGGCACGACATTGCCGGGCTGATTGGTGCCGAATACACCATCACCGACCCGTTCACGGGCGAAGGGCTGGTCGAGCCGGGCTGGAAGCTGATGGCGATGATCAAGGCGGCCACCGAGCAGGTGTGGGCGGAGAATGAAGTCCTGGACGCCTCATTGCCTATCGTCCCCGTCGCAGGGCCGGAGGTGGTCGATGGCCCGTGATTACGCCAGATGGTCCGCAGCGCCCATCGGCGATGGCCTGTTGGTGGAGGATGGCGGCTTGACCCTTCGGTCCATGCCCGGGCATGGAGGATCGGCCTCTGCGATCTCCTCTCTGCTCCACACACAGGGCACCCGTGGTGCCGAGTTCTTCCTATGGGGATCGGAGGCGCGTCGGGCCACGCTGGGAGTGCTTCCTTCTGGCGCCGATCTGGCTAAAGAGGTCGGGGCAACCTCGGGTGTTGGTTGGCGTCTCGCTGCTGGTCAGATCCTGCGCAATGGCGTTGTGCTGATGAGCGGGCTGCAGGTGCCAGGTGCGAACGATGCGGTTGGAGTTTTGGTCAGTATCGGCGAGAGCGCCGCAGTTGAGTTCTATCTTGGGGTTGCGATGCTCGCCCGCGTCGAGCTGCAGTTCGATGGGGGCTGCCACTTTGCCGCTTCGTTGATCGGTGACCAGGTGGGCGACCTCAGATGCGTTGTTAACGCCGGTCAGTGGCAAGGTTTAAGTCCTGCCCAGGCGGCGGGTTGGTATGCGGGAGACGGTGCTGCATTGCAGCTGCGTCTGGCCAGCGAGGATTTCCTCTCCAGCCCTTCCGATCAGCCTGCGAACGCTTCATACCAGGGCGTTATCGGTGCTGAGGGGCTGGCGACGGTGGCCAGTGTAAGCTTCTGGCCGTGGGCGGCCGCGTCACGGAACGGCGCTGCACAAGTGCGAGTGTTCGACTCGGACGGCTCATTGGATGGGGCCGCGCTGTCGTCAGCGCGGAACCAAGCGGTTCGCGTGCGCCAAGCAACCGTGGGCGGTACCCTGAGCGACAGTGAGGCGGTCGCAAGATATGTCCTGGACCGCATCGAAATTGAAGACGACGGCGCAAAGGTTCTGGTGTTTCGGGACGCTCACGACGATCTCGATGAGCCTCTCAGCCAGGCTGTATTTCTCCCGTCACAGGGCGAAGGGATCGCCTGGAAGCCGCAAGCGGTGGTAATTGGCGCAGTTCGCAGCCTCCCCGGTGTGGCGGTCAACAGCGATGCCACCCAGCAATGGCTCTGCGACTCGTCTCTATCCAGCGTCAGCGCGGTCATGGACCGTGGCGCATTGATCGCCCCGGACACGGGATACGTTCTAGCTCCCGAGCGGAGGCAGCTTGCGTTGGCGTCCCCGCCCGTTGGCCCTGTGGTGGTCGACGCTTCCACAGAAAGTGGGATGAGACCCGCAACGTTGCGATCAGCGCTGGCCGACGTCTTCGGGAGGGTAATGAAATCGGCATGGGCAAGCCAGGACGCGGAAGCGATTGATGTATCCACCGGCTACGCCGGCATCGGTTTCTATGCCGGCGACGGAAGCACCCCGCGCGAGGCGCTGGCCCGCATTCTGCCCAGCTACGCTGCCGATTGGTGGCAGGACGGAGATGGCACCCTTCGGCTTTCGCGCCTTGTCGATCCCGATTCCCGGGCTGACGCCGCGCTAGATTTCCTGTTGGACTGGTCCGAATTGGCTGAAGAGCTGGCGGTGTCGCCGGACCTGGCGCCCAACCTAAGCCGTCGCATGGCTTACCAGCAAAACGCTTTGGTCCTGGGTGCAGGCGATTTGATCAGTGACCTGGTGCAATTGCCGCCTGCGTTGCGTCAGCAGTTGACCTCTCCGTATCGAGGGATTGCCTACTCTGGCGGTCCGCTGGCCGCGTGTTACGCCCATGCTGAGACAGCCGAGCCGGTCACTTCGCTGTTTGACCGCAGGGAGGATGCGCAGACGGAGCTTGATCGAGTGATTGCTTTGTACAGCAAGCCTCGGCGCTTCTACGCGGGTCGCATCACCGGTCGCACGGATCTCCAGTTCCGGCCCGGTCAGATTGGCCGGATCACCTATACGAGGTACGGCCTGCAGGCCGGCCGCAAGGTGCTTGTTACCAGCGTGCTGAGCAATCGCGTGACGGGTGACCACACCATTCGTTTCTGGGGGGCATGATGATCATCGGCTATGGGCAACCACAACTGCGAGTAAGCATCGACGGCGCAAATATGGTGGGTGCTTCCGCGCTTGTTGACGGGCGGCCGTCCAGCCTGGCGCGTGTCACTGACGTCACGGAAAGCGCCCGACTTCGCATTGACTGGGACGGCAGTGCCCCGATACGGATTGTCGGCGTCCTGGGTCTCACGTGTCCGGCCGGAACGCTGCTTGTGCTTACAGGCCGCCTGGAAGGCCAGGTTGGTTATGCTCATGACCTTGGGGGCAGCTCTCGCACCCAGGCCGTGACCGAGCTGCCAGATGGGAGCCGGGCCGCCTGGTGGGTGCTGCCCACGGCCGTTGCCGGCCTTGCTGGATTGCAGCTGGAGGTGATGAGCGCGGGCGCCGGCTTCGATGTTGGCGAGTTCGTCGCCATGCCTGCTGTCGAGATACCGCATGAACCGGGTTCCTCGGCTGAACGAATCGACCCCAGCCTGGTCGAGAGGACCCTGGGCGGTGGTCTGAATGTCGTGGCCCGGCGCACTTACCGGCGCATCCGCGCCACGCCGACTGCTGACTATGTCTCCGCCGTAAAAGGCGGCGCACTGGCTGGCGGCATGGATTGGGCCAGGCTCACCCACCGCCTTGCGGGCAGCGCGCGGGTGGCGATGGCCCTGCACTGGCACAATCCCAGTGAGCTGCACCAGGACGCGCTCTACGGCCGCGCAGTAAGCGGTGCAGCTACTCACCGGGCCGGCATCCTTTACGGCTCGGGAGAGTGGGTCTTCGAAGAAGTACCGCCCCAGTAGAGACAGGACGGAGCCTGGTGCCGGGAAGCGCCAGGCCCCGCCATTCACCGCGTGTTGCGTCACGCGTTTCAAGCCGAGGCCCTGCCGCTCTCGCGAGAGCGGGGCAAGCATAGGCACAACCCTTCGCAATACCTGAGACTCTATGACGCTACCGATCATTCCTTGGCCAGGCGGCAAACGCCGACTGATCAAGCACCTCTATCCCCATTTCCCATCCCACGACACCTACGTCGAGGCCTTTGCTGGGGGCGCGGCTGCGCTGCTCATGCGCCCCGTGCCTGCGAAGCTGGAGGTCCTGAATGACATCAACAGCGATCTTGTGACCTTGTATCGCTGCGTCAGGCACCATCTGGAGGAGTTCGTCCGCATGTTCCGGTGGTCCCTCGTAAGCCGGCAGATGTTCGAGTGGGCGGCGATGGAGCGGCCTGAGACCCTGACCGACATCCAGCGGGCGGCGCGCTTCTACTACCTCCAAAAGCTGTCCTTCGGCGGCAAGGTAGAGGGGCAGAGCTTCGGCTTGGTGGCAGGCGGCCACGCCCCTCGCCTCAATCTGCTGAGGATTGAGGAGGAGCTGAGCGCTGTGCACCTGCGCCTGGCCAACGTGGTGATTGAGCGCCTCCCCTGGCAGGAGTGCATCCAGCGGTATGACCGCCCGGAGACGTTGTTCTACCTGGACCCGCCGTACTGGGAGACAGAGGGTTACGGGGTGGACTTCCCGTTCGATCAGTACCTGGCAATGGCCGACCTGATGCGAAGCTGCAAGGGCAAAGTGATCGTTTCGATCAACGATCACCCCCAGATCCGGCAGGCCTTCGCCGGCTTCGACCTGGTGCCGCTCCAGCTGAACTACACCATTGGCGGGGGTAATGGCCGGGACAGACCCTTCGGTGAGTTGATTATCAAGAGCTGGGATGACCGGCAGGCTAGCCTGCTGTGAGGGGCGTTCAAATGGTCTGAGAAAGCCGGACAAGCGGCTTTAGAGCGCCCTTTGAAGCGCGCTAGGGCCTAGGGGTTGGGGTGCCGGATTGGCCCCTCAGCCCTTGTTTCAAACCATCTGTCCGCGTTTCGCAAACCCCGAGTCCGCCTACACCCAGCCCTGCACCCAACAATGACGAGATCCATTCTCATCCACTGCCGGGCCCGCTTCGCCTTGCCGCCGGAACCGCCCGCATGTTGAAGACCTTTCTTTTCCAGCTGCATTGGCTGCTGGGCATCACTGCCGGCACCGTGCTGGCGGTGATGGGCCTGAGCGGGGCCACGCTGGCCTTTGAAGACGAGATCATGCGCGCGGCCAATCCTGCGCTTGCGCAGGTCGTGCAACGCCATGCGGCCGGCGAGCAGCCAGTGGCGCTCACCGAGCTGTTGCCGCGGTTGCAGCAGGACATGCCAAAGCCGTTGCAGCGGCTGCGCGTGGATGCGACCGGGCAGCGCCTGTCGGTGGCGCGTTTCGAAGGCGGCCAGGCGAACTGGCGCTACTTCGATCCGTACACCGGCAACGTGCTCACCGAACTGAGCGGACTGGATTTCTTCGCCTTCGTCGAAGACCTGCACCGCCACCTGGTCAGCGGCGAGCGGGGCAGCCTGATCACCGGCAGCTGCGCGATCGCGCTGGTGTTCTTCTGTCTGTCGGGGCTGTACCTGCGTTGGCCGCGACGCTGGTGGCACTGGCGCACCTGGCTGGCGGTGGAGTGGTCGCGCAGCGGGCGCAGTTTCCTGTGGAGTCTGCATTCAGTGGTCGGCACCTGGGTGCTGCTGGTGTACCTGATGATCGCGTTGACCGGGCTGTGGTGGTCGTTCGACTGGTACCGCAAGGGCGCAACTGCATTGCTGGGCGGCCCCGCCGCCGAGCAGAACCAGCCGCGCACCAGCGGCGGCCCTCTGGATCTGGGCAAGGTGCAGGCCACCCTGTACGGGTTGGAGGGCGTGCGACGCGGTTACATCGACCTGCGCTTCCCGGCCAAGCCAGGCCGTGCGCTGACCGGCCGCGTGCAGGGAAGCAACACGGCGCACGACCGCGCGCAGGACATCCTCCAGCTCGATCCGTCCACAGGCGCCCTGCTCTCCTACGAGCCTTACCGCAGCAAGACCGCGGGCGGCAAGATCATCGTCAGTGTGTTCGCGTTGCACTCGGGCAGCTTCTTCGGCCTGCCCGGGCGGATCATCGTGATGCTGTCCAGCCTGGGCATGCTGGTGTTTTTCATCACCGGCTGGATGTTGTACCTGGACCGCCGCCGCAAGAAGCGCGAGGTGCGTGCCTCACGCCTGCCTCTCGCCGCGGCCATCGGCACCGGACAGCCGTGGCTGGTCGCGTTCGCCAGCCAGAGTGGGTTTGCCGAGCAGCTGGCCTGGCGCGCTGCCGCCCAGTTGCAGGCGGCCGGCCTGCCGGTGCAGGTGCGTCCGCTCGCGCAGGTGGACGCGGCACTGCTGACCACCACAGACAAGGCGTTGTTCGTCATCAGCACCTTCGGCGATGGCGAAGCGCCGGATGCGGCGCGTACGTTCGGGCGACGGGTGTTGGCGCAGTCCACCTCGCTGCAGGGCCTGGCGTACGCCGTGCTTGGGCTCGGCGACCGCGAGTACACACGCTTCTGCGGTTTCTCGCGGCAGGTGGACAGCTGGCTGGCGGCGCAGGGGGCGCAGCGGCTGTTCGCCAGCATCGAGGTGGACCGCACCGACGCCGTGCCGCTGGCGCACTGGCAGCAGCAGCTGGGTGTGCTGACCGGGGTAGAGGATCACACCCCCCTGCCGGCACCCGTTGAGCTGCACCCCTGGGCGCTGGATGCGCGCGCGCAGCTCAATCCGGGCAGTGCCGCCGGGGCGATCTGGCAGGTGTCACTGCGGCCGCTGGCGCACGCCCACTGGCAGGCCGGCGACATCCTGGAGATGGCGCCGCGCCACGCGCGTGCGCATGTGCTGTCGGTGCTGGCCCGCAACGGTCTGGATCCGCAGGCGCCGGTGACGGTCGATGGACGGATCACCGCATTGGTCGAGGCGGCTGCCGCGCGTGTGCTGCCGGAGACAGCGGAAGCGGTGGACGCCGCTGCAGCACCCGATGCTGCCCGCTGGCTGGCGCGACTGCCTGCGCTGCCGCATCGCGAATACTCGATCGCCTCGGTGCCCGGCGATGGTGCCGTGCAGTTGGTGATCCGCCTGACCGATCTGCCCGATGGCCGCCACGGACTGGGCTCGGGCTGGCTGTGCGTGCATGCCAGCGAGGCAGACAACATTCATGCCCGCGTGCGTCGCAACAGCGGCTTCCATCGCCATCCCGAGCACGCCCCGATGCTGCTGATCGGCAACGGCACCGGCATCGCGGGTCTGCGCAGCCTGCTGCGTGAAGCCGATGCGCAGGGCGATCGCGGGCATTGGCTGGTGTTCGGCGAACGCACCCGCGCGCACGACTTCCTGTACCGCGAGGAGATCGAGGCGTGGCAGGCGCAGGGTCACCTCAGCCGTGTCGACCTGGCGTTCTCGCGCGATCCGGACGGCGGCGGCTATGTGCAGGACCGCCTGCGCACCGCACCGGACGCACTGCGTGCGTGGGTGGACCTGGGCGGCAGCCTCTACGTGTGCGGCTCGCTGCATGGCATGGCCGAAGGTGTCGATGCCGTGCTGCGCGAGGTGCTGGGCAACGATGCGGTCGATGCCCTGCTCAACGACGGACGCTACCGCCGCGACGTGTACTGAGCAACGCCGCGCCGCTCAGGGAAACCAGCGGCGCAGATAGCGCGCGGTGGCGCCGTGCCTGGCGCGACTGACCTGGGCCGGCGTGCCTTCGGTCACGATCCTGCCACCCTCCTCACCCGCGCCCGGTCCCACATCGATCACCCAGTCCGCATCGGCCACCACCCGCAGGTCATGCTCGACCACCACCACGGTGTTGCCGGCGTCGACCAGGCCGTGCAGCTGCGTCATCAGCTTGTCCACATCGGCCGGGTGCAGGCCGGTGGTCGGCTCGTCCAGCACATACAGGCTGTTGCCGTGCTGGCTGCGCTGCAGCTCCGTCGCCAGCTTGATCCGCTGCGCCTCACCGCCGGACAGTTCCGTGGCCGGCTGGCCCAGGCGCAGATAGCCCAGGCCGATATCCCGCAGCAGTTGCAGCGGCCGCTGCACCGGCGGCTCGTCGGCAAAGAACGCCAGCGCCTCCTCCACCGTCATCGCCAGCACCTGCGCGATGTTGCGACCGTTCCACTGCACTTCCAGGGTCTTGGCGTTGTAGCGCTGCCCATGGCAGGTGGGGCATGGCGCGTAGACGCTGGGCATGAACAACAGTTCGACGTGGACGAAGCCCTCGCCTTCGCAGGTCTCGCAGCGGCCGGCGGCGACATTGAAGGAGAAACGGCCCACGCTGTAGCGGCGTGCCTTGGCCGAGCGCGTGCCGGCAAACAGACGGCGCACATGATCGAACAGGCCGGTGTAGGTGGCCAGGTTGGAACGCGGCGTGCGCCCGATCGGCTTCTGATCCACGTTGACCAGACGTTTGATCGCCTTGGCCCCGTTCAAGCGGCCACGGGTGCGTTCGATACGGCTGGGCTGCGGCAGGTCGCTGTCGGTCTCTTCGATCACCGGCTCCTGCCCCAGATGCTCGCCGACCAGTTCAACCAGCGCCTGGCTGACCAGACTGGACTTGCCCGAGCCGGAGACACCGGTCACCGCCGTGAACGCGCCGAGCGGGAAGCGCGCGTCCACGCCACGCAGATTGTTGCGATGGACGCCCTGCAGGCCCAGCCAGCCGGACGGCGCGCGCGGCGTGCGGCGCGGGCCGTCAGCGTTCTGGAACAGATACGGCGCGGTGACCGAGGCCTCCACCGTACGCAGCCCCTCGGGCGGACCGCTGTAAAGCACCCGGCCACCGTGCTGGCCCGCACCCGGGCCGACATCCACCAGCCAGTCCGCACGGCGCAGCATTTCCAGATCATGCTCCACCACGAACAACGTGTTGCCGCCGGCCTTGAGCTGGGCGAGCGCGTCGTACAGGGCCTCGCCATCGGCCGGATGCAGGCCGGCGGTGGGTTCATCCAGTACGTACACGACGCCGAACAGGCTGGAGCGGATCTGTGTCGCCAGGCGCAGGCGTTGCAGTTCGCCTGGCGACAGCGTCGGGGTCGCGCGGTCCATCGACAGATAGCCCAGGCCCAGCGACTGCAGCGTGCCGATCCGTTCGACCAGATCGTGCGCGATGCGCTGGGCCGCGATGCGTTTCTCCTCGGAAAGATCCGGCGTGCGGCGCACATCGCTGCCGCCCGCATGCGCGTTGCCACCGGCGGCCACCCGCTTGGCCGTGGCCTGGCGGCCGGCGCTGCGGCTGCGTGTGGCGGTGGCGGCCGCTACCTGGAAATGCCCTTCCGCCGCCGGACGCAACGCCTGCGCCATGGCACTGAGCGGCAGCCGCGACAACGTGCCGATATCCATGCCGGCAAACGTCACCGAGAGCGCTTCGCGCTTCAATCGACGGCCATCGCAGACCGGACATTCGGCGCCGATCATGTAGCGCGCCACCCGCTTCTTCATCATCGCGCTCTGCGTGGTCGCAAAGGTGTGCAGCACATAGCGCCGGGCACCGCTGAAGGTGCCCATGTAGCTCGGCTCCTCCTTGCGCCGCAGCGCGGCACGGGTTTCGGCCGGGGTAAAACCGGCGTAGACCGGCACCACCGGCTGCTCCTCGGTGAACAGGATCCAGTCGCGCTGTTTCCTGGGCAGATCGCGCCAGGGGATATCCACGTCGTAGCCAAGCGTGACCAGAATGTCGCGCTGGTTCTGTCCATGCCACGCCGGCGGCCACGCAGCGATGGCGCGTTCGCGGATGCTCAGCGAGGGATCGGGCACCATGGACTGCTCGGTCACTTCATACACGTAGCCCAGGCCATGGCAGTTCGGGCAGGCGCCCTGCGGTGTATTCGGTGAGAAATCCTCGGCATACAGCATCGGCTGTCTGGCCGGATACGTACCTGCGCGCGAGTACAGCATCCGCAGCAGGCTGGACAGCGTGGTCACGCTGCCGACGCTGGAACGCACGCTGGCGGTGCCGCGCTGCTGTTGTAATGCCACGGCCGGCGGGAGACCTTCGATCGCATCCACATCCGGCACGCCGACCTGATCGATCAACCGGCGCGCATACGGCGACAATGACTCCAGGTAGCGCCGCTGCGCCTCGGCATACAGCGTACCGAACGCCAGCGAGGATTTGCCCGAGCCGGAGATGCCGGAGAACACCACCAGCGCATCGCGGGGGATATCGACATCCACGTTCTTGAGGTTGTGTTCGCGTGCGCCCCGAACGCGCACGAAGGCATCCGGAGCAGTGGGGAGCGACGGCCGGCGCGTGGATTTGTTCATAGATGAACAATAGCGAAGCACAGCGCCGGCTCATTGCCGGTGAAGACCGGTGAGCGCGGCGTTGACGCGCCTGTCAGGCCATGGCCCGCACGCGCGGCGCCGACGGCGGCGGAGTGACGACGAAGGCATCCACCGCCTCGCCCAGCAGCGAGGCCTGGCGATCCAGTGCGCGCGCCGAGGCTGACGCTTCCTCCACCAGCGCCGCATTCTGCTGGGTGCTGCCATCCATCTGCAGCAACGTCTGGCTCACCTGCTCGATGCCCGCCGTCTGCTGCTGCGAGGCCGCGGAGATGCTCGCCATGATGGCGGTGACCCGCTGCACACTGCCGACGATCTCGCCCATCGTCGCACCCGCGCTGTCGACCTGCCGGGTGCCCGCATCAACGCGCTCGACCGAGGCTTCGATCAGCTGCTTGATCTGGCGCGCGGCGTCGGCACTGCGTTGTGCCAGCAGGCGCACTTCGCTGGCCACTACCGCGAAGCTGCGGCCCTGCTCGCCTGCGCGCGCGGCTTCGACGGCGGCGTTGAGCGCCAGGATGTTGGTCTGGAACGCGATCCCGTCGATGACGCTGGTGATCTCCCCGATCCGGTGCGACGACAGCGCGATGTCGGCCATGGTGGTCACCACCTGCGCCACCGATTCTCCACCCCGCGCCGCGACCTCGGCCGCGCGGATCGCCAGCTGGTTGGCCTGCTGCGCCGAGTCCGCATTCTGCCGCACCGTGGCCGCCAGTTCCTCCATCGAGGAGGCGGTTTCTTCCAGATGCGCCGCCTGGCGCTCGGTGCGGTCGGAGAGATCGTGGTTGCCGGCGACAATTTCGCCGGCGGCATGGTTGATCGCCAGCGACGCCTGCTGGATGCGCGCGACGATGTCGGTCAGCTGCATCACCGTGGCGTTGGCGTCGTCACGCAGGCGCGCGAACACACCGTGGAAGTCGCCCTGCATGCGTACGCGCAGATCGCCCTGCGACAACGCCGAGAGCAGCCCCTGCACTCCGGACAGGTTGCTCTGGAAGGTATCGAGCAGGTGGTTGATGCTGAGCGCGAGCGTCTTTACGAAGCCCTGTTTGTCCTCGACCGCGATCCGTCCATGCAGTTCGCCCCGCGCGGCCGCATCGACCAGCGCGGCCACCTCGTTCTCCACAGTGGTTTCCAGCGCGCGGCTGCGCCACTCCACCGCCGCGCCCAGCAGCTGGTCGTGCTCCACGATCGGGGTGATCACCAGCTGATAGCGGATGCCGGCGTGCTCGATCTCCCGGCTGGCACGCTGGCCGCGCTGCAGCATCGGCAACAGACTGGCGAAGGCCGGATGCAGGGCGGCCGCGGGTTGGCCGCTCCAGTCCGCGTGCGTGAGCTGCAGTTCGGTGAGCAGCGCGTGGTTGAGGAAGCCGATCCGCCCTTCACCGTCGAGCACCATCACGCCGGTCTGCGCACTGTCCAATGCCTGGCGGGCGCGGGTGTTGTCGCGTGCCACCGCGCGCTCGGCCTCGATCCGCTCGCGCAGCCGTTGCTGCATGTGGCGCAGGCGCGCGGCGAGCTGGCCGATTTCATCGTGCGGGTTATGGAGCGGCAGGACGGTGTCCAGTCGATCTTCGGCAATGTCCTCGGCGAAGCGGAGCGTATCGGTGATCGGCTGGCGGACCGCCCGCAGCACCAGCAGCAGCGTGGCGATCAGCACGGCCGCCACCAGCAGCAGGGTCAGCGCGAACACGATGCCCATGGTGCTGGCCCGCGCGGCCTGTCGCTCGCGCGCCGCCGCCAATGCCTGCGCCTGCGCCTGTTGCAGCGCCTGCAGCCCGGGGCCGATCTGCGCGGCGCTCTCGGCCAGTGACTGCGCTTCCACATCCAGCCCGATGCGGGCGGCCGTGTAGGCCAGCAGCGCCCCTTGATATGCCTCCATCTGCGTTCGCAGTGCTTCCTGCGTCTCTGCATCCAGGCGCGCCTCTGCCAGGGACAGATCGAACGGCAACTTCTGTTCGCTGGCACGATCGGTGTGCGCCGCGTCACCGGTGAGCAGCAGCAGGCTTTCCTCGCGCCGCATCTTCTGCAGCTGGGCGATCAACACCGGGCGCGCGCCGGCCTCGACACTGGCCTCCAGCGTGGCAGCCGCCGCCTCCAGCTGCGCACGCAGGCCGGCATCGCCACGCCCCATCTCATCCACCCGGGCATTCAATGCGGTGATGCCCTCGGCGAAATCACCCGCGCGCGCGGCCAGCTCGCGTAGTGCCCCGGCGCTACCGGCGTCGTGGGGATCGCGCTGCAGCTCGGCCAGGGTCGCCTGCAGGCGCTGCTGCGCGGCCTGCAACGCCTCGCGATCGCTGCCATCGAACGTGCTGGCATAGCGGGTCTGCAGGCGCCGCGCATCGGCGATCTCGGTCGCCAGCGTGGCCGCCAGTGCGGCCTCCTGCTGGTGCGCGGCGAAGGTTTGGGCTGCACGCTCGGTATCATGGCCCGTCCAGCCGTAGACCACGGCGACCGCCAACAGGCCCAGGCCGCAGATCAGCAGGCTGGCCCTGAGTTTCTGTGCCACGCTGAGGCGACCGAGCGCGGCCAGCCGGGGCGGCTGAGCGAGACGGAAGCCGAACCGATCGCCCAGACGGGCGACGAACAAGGACAGGCGGCGGGGGACGACCGACATCACGTACTCCAGGCGGAAGGACGCACCGGTATCGGCGGGATCACGCTGAACTTGAGGGCCGATCTCAGCGAGCGGCCAGAGCTTCGCCAATGGATCCCGTTGTACCGGCGCCAGACGACGAAGGGATGACGATCAGGGCCCCCGTGCTCACATGGCGCGTGAACGTGCGACAGTGAAGGACGGGACAGCACCTTCACGGCGACTGCGCTGAACTAGGACTGGGATCGCGGCCGGGGGCCGCTGCAGGACCCGGGGTGCGTTACCGCACATCCGGTCGACCACGATGCATGACGCCATACCGCACGGAGAGAGACCGCCATGAATGCCGCCTTCAAGATCTTTCTGCTCGCCGGTGCACTGCTGTACGGCCTGCCGGGGCTGGTGTGGTGGGTGAACCATCGGCGCGCCAAGCGGGCGCGGCTGGCCCAGGGCGTGGTCAGCGTCGAGGCCCGCGCGCCATGAGCGGCGGAACCGGTACGAGCGCGGCAACGCACCTGACCGACGAACAGCGGCAGATCCTGCGCGACATCAACGCCACGCGTCCGGTCAGCGATGAAGCCGCCAACTGGGCCGTCAAGGCCGGCTACGCGGCCCAGGCGGAAGACGGCGACATCGATTTGACCCAGGCCGGTCGCCACGTGGTGGACTCCAGCACGCTGTAGCGCGCTGAACCATGCACAGTGCGTTGACGTGCGCTGAGCAAGCCACGGGAGGGAAAACTGGCGCAACGCCGGTCTTGTATGACAGCAGCACTATCGCCTTGCCCGCTTGAGCCTGTCGGGCTCCCGCTCCGTCCATTCCATCCGGCGGCCAGCAAGGCATACCACCCCTGCTGCGACCGCGAAGCCACCGGTGAGCCAGAGATTGGCGGTCAGACCGAGCCGATCCAGTGCTTGGCCGCCCACCCACGCCCCGGATGCGATCCCGACATTGAAAGCACCGACATAGAGTGCGGAGGCGATTTCCATCGCCCTGGGCACGGCCTTCATCATCCACGTCATCAAGCCCACCGATACCCCGCCGTAGGCCAGCCCCCACGCCAGCAGCGCCATGGCACCGCCCAGGCGCGACTCCCCGATGGTCAGGAACAGCGAGGGCGCCAGCACCAGACCCGCCGCGATCAGCGACACCGTCAGCCTGGTACGTCGTGCTGCCGCGATGCCGGCAAGGAAGTTGCCGGCCATGCCCGCGGCGCCGTAGCCGAACAACAACAGCCCCACCCAGCGCGCGTCGAATCCCGAGACCGACATCAGCAGCGGCCGAACGAAGGTAAAGGCGATGAAGTGCCCGGCGACCAGCAGGAAGGTCAGCAGCAACCCAAGCTGCAGCCCGCGGTTGCCCAGTTGCTGAGCGAACTGGCGCACGCTGGTCGTGCCGGACGGCGGCAGCCCGGGCATCACGGCCAAGTGCAGGGCAAGGACGGCGGCCCCCAGCAGCGCCATGCTGACGAACGCCCAACGCCATCCCAGCAGCTCCCCGATCAGCGCGCCAAGCGGAACGCCCAGCACGGAAGCAGCCGCCACGCCGCCAAAGATGAGCGATGTGGCCAGGCCGACCGATCGCGTTGCCACCAGCCGCACCGCCAGCCCGCCGGCAATGGCCCAGATGCCGCCCATGCACAGCCCGACCAGCACGCGGGCCGCCAGCATCCAGCCCAACGTGGGGGCGAAGGCCGCACCCAGATTCGCGATCACCAGCAGGCCCAGCAGCCCGCACAGCAGCGAGCGTCGATCCACGCTGCCGGCGCTGATCACCACCAGCGGTGCGAACAGCGCTGCCAGCAGTGCGGGCAGCGAGATCATCAGCCCCGCAGCGCCGGTGCTGGTGTCCAGCGCTTCGGCGATCGGGGTCAGCAGGCCGACCGGCAGCATCTCCGTGGTGACGACCGAGAAGGTGGCCAGACTGACCGCGGTGACCGCCCACCACGGGTGGCGCGGTGTGGATTGCGCCTGCATCAGCAGATCCCCGGGTTGCGTGGCTCACGCGAACGCAACACGCAGTGCGCGAACGCCGCCGCCAGCAGCACCGCTCCTCCCGCACACAAGGCAACCAGGTACCCGGCGCGCGGCCCGTGTGCATCCACCCCGTAGCCGCCGATCGCCGCGCCCAGCGCCACGCCCACGTTCAGCGCCGCCAGCAGCCAGGTCATGCCCTCGGTGAGCTGGCCCGGCGGGACCTGTTGCTCGATCAACGACATCGCCACGATCATCGTCGGGGCGAAGAACACACCCGCCGCGAAGACTGTGACGGCGAGTGCGGCGATGCTTCCCACCAGCAGCAGCGGCAAGGTGGTCAATGCGGTCGCGATCCCGCCCAGCAGCAACAGGCGGCGCAGTGGCGTCTGCAGCTTGAGCGCACCGAACAGCACCCCGGACAGGCAGGAGCCGGCGGCATACGCACACAGCACGACGCTGGCGGCGGCGGGCTGCCCCACGTGCGCGGCGAAGGCGACGCTGACGATATCGACGGTGCCCACGATCACGCCCATCGCGACCATCAACACGGCCAGCCACCGCACGCCCGGCAGACGGATGACGGACGCAGCAGGCGCGGCGTTGGGTACCACTGCCTCGATCGGGGGCTCGGTCCTGCGCTGCGCGATCAACGCAAGCGCGCCGATCGGCAGCAGCACAGTAGCGGCGAGGACACCCGCCTGCGGAAACAGCGAGACCGCCAGGCCGATCGATAACGGCGGCCCGACGATGAAGGTGACCTCATCGAACACGGTTTCCAGCGCGTACGCGGTCTGCAGGCGCGGCTGCCCGCGATAGAGCGCGGTCCAGCGCGCGCGCACCATGGCCGACATGCTGGGCATCGCCCCGGCCAGCAGTGCCCCGAGGAACAGCACGGCCGCCGGCGCTTCCCACCATGAAGCCGCCAGCAACATCAGCAGGCCGATTACGCTGACGCCGGTGGCCATCGGCACGACACGGCGCTGTCCATGCCGGTCCACCAGACGGGATACCTGCGGCGACAGCAACGCATACGTCAGCACGAACGTCGCGGCCACCGCGCCGGCCAGTGCATAGCTGCCGCGCACCTGGGCCAGCAGCGTGATGATGCCGATGCCGGTCATCGGCAACGGCAGCCGCGCCAGCAGCCCCGCCAGGGCAAACCCGGTGGTACCGGGCGCAGCGAACAACTCTCGATAGGGACCGGTCACAGCGCGTTTCACTGGCTTTTCCACCTTTACATACACAACGTATGTTTAAAATCCTATATACATACGCTCCGGATGTAAACAGAGATCCGCCCCACCACCAAGGAGATATCGATGGTCCGTCGCACCCGCGCCGAGATGGAGCAGACCCGCGCCACGCTGCTGGCGACGGCCCGCGTGGTCTTCAGCGAGCGTGGCTACGCCGGGACCTCGATGGACGACCTCACCGCGCAGGCCGGGCTCACCCGTGGCGCGCTGTATCACCACTTCGGTGACAAGCAGGGCCTGCTCGCGGCTGTCGTCGATCAGATCGACGCCGAGATGGACGACCGCCTCAAGGCGATCTCCGACGCCGCCGAGGATCCCTGGGCGGGCTTTCGTCTTCGCTGCATGGGGTATCTGGAAATGGCACTGGAGCCGACCATCCAGCGCATCGTCCTGCGCGATGCGCGGGCGGTGCTCGGCGGCGCCTCGCCGGAATCGCAGCGCCACTGCATCGATTCCATGCAGCGCCTGCTCGAACATCTGATCGAGCAGGGCTTGGTCGCCGCGGCCCATCCACAGGCCCTCGCCTCCCTGGTGTACGGCAGCCTCGCCGAGGCGGCGTTCTGGATCGCCGATGGCGACGATGGCGATACCCGCCTCGCACAGAGCGTGGCTGCGCTGGACCTGCTGCTGCGTGGGTTGCGGGCCACCGCGTAGCACTGACCGCTCATCCGGTCAGGCCGCCATTGGATCCGGTCCCTGACCGCAGGTCATATATCGCTCCCTGTGACCGCGAGGCCGACGCGTTCTTCAAAGGCGCGTCCGGCACCGGCGCTTCACTCGGTCGCGCAAGGAAGGCGATCAGCGCGAACAGCGACCAACCCAGCACGTGCAGGAGCCAGAACCTGAGGGTCACCGCATCGATCCGCTGGAGGGAAGCCGTACGCTGCCCGATCCGGCTGGCACGTCCCGCTCAGCGCCGGCGCGACGTCGCGCGCGGCTGCAGCGCGTCCAGGGCGCCTGCGTTGCGGCGCGCCCAGTCGTAGATCAGTTCGATCGGTTCCACGAGTTGCCGTCCCAGCGGAGTCAGCGTGTAGTCCACCGAGGGCGGCACGGTGGGGTACTCGGTGCGCAGCACGATCCCGGCATGCTCCATGTCACGCAGCGTCTGGATCAGCATCTTCTTGGAGACGGCCGGCAGGCTGCGGTGCAGCGCGTTGCTGCGGGCGGTGCCGTCATGGCGCACGGACAGGGTGTGCAACACCATCGAGGTCCACTTGGTGCTGAACAGCTCCAGCACCCGCCGGGGGGCGCAATCCTCTCGCCAGTGCTCTTCGGGGGTACCCGTTTTCATGTGTGGTTACCGTTTGGTGCCTTCTTTCGAGGCGTACCTCGATATCCTAAGGTGTGCGCCTGTAAAGCCATGAAAGAGGCGACATCGTGAGGCAGAAAGCGTTGGTGGTCGGTGCAACGGGCATCGTGGGCAGTGCACTGATACAACGGCTGCTGCAGGAGGGCTGGGACGTCCACGGCCTGGCCCGCCGGCCCGATTCGCTGCCCGCCGGCGCCCACGGCGTCTGCGCCGACCTGCGCGATACGCAGGCCACGCGTGCCGCGCTGTCCGCACTGGCCCCCACGCACGTGTTCATCACCACGTGGTCCCGGCAGGCCAACGAGGCCGAGAACATCCGGGTCAACGGCGCGATGGTGCGCCATCTGCTGGATGCACTGCAGCCGGCCGGCAGCGTGCAGCATGTGGCGCTGGTCACGGGCCTGAAACACTACCTCGGGCCGTTCGAGGCGTACGCGCAGGGCAACCTGCCGCAGACGCCCTTCCGTGAGGAACAACCGCGTCTGCCCGTGGACAACTTCTACTACGCGCAGGAAGACGAGGTGTTCGCCGCCGCCGCCCGCGATGGCTTCCACTGGAGCGTGCATCGCCCGCATACCGTGATCGGCGCGGCGGTGGGCAATGCCATGAACATGGGCACCACCCTGGCCGTGCACGCAACGCTGTGCCGGCAGACCGGGCGCCCGTTCCAGTTCCCCGGCTCCCTCGCGCAGTGGGACGGGCTGACCGACATGACCGATGCCGGGCTGCTCGCGCGGCACCTGCTGTGGGCAACGCAGACACCGGCCGCCGCCAACCAGGCCTTCAACGTGGTCAACGGCGATGTGTTCCGCTGGCGCTGGATGTGGGGCCGGATCGCCGCGTGGTTCGATATCGAGCCCGTGCCGTTCAGTGGTCAGGTTCGTCCGCTCGCCGAGCAGATGGCCAATGATGCCGCGCTGTGGTCGTCGCTGGCCGCCACCCACGGCCTGGCCGCGTCTGACATCCACCAGCTGATCTCGCCCTGGCACACCGATGCCGATCTCGGGCGCCCGCTGGAGGTGGTGACGGACATGTCCAAGAGCCGCCGGATGGGGTTCCTGGATTACCAGCCCAGTGACGATGCGTTCTTCGAGCTGTTCGCACGGCTGCGGGCAGCGCGGTTGATTCCCTGAGGCGCTGCCGCACAGCGCTGGGAGGGTTCCACAGCGATACCCCGCAGCGATACGCTAGGGCGGCCGCCCCCCGCTGACCCCGAGTGCCGCTTGAGCTCTTCTCCTTCCACCGGTACCCACGGCGAACGCGATGCCGAGCGCGTCAAGCTGGCCCTGGCCGCTGGCGCGATCATCGGCACCTGGTTCTGGGATGTCGCCCAGGACAGCCTCACCGTCGACGATGCCCTCGCCCAGGCGCATGGACTGGACCCCGCGCTTGCACGCACCGGGCTGCGCCTGGAGCAGGTGGTGTCTGCCGTTCACCCTGAGGACCGCGCGGGTCTGGCGGAGGCGGTCGCCGAAGCCGTGCGTCGTGGTGGTCGCTATGCCCACCAGTACCGGACCCGTGGCACCGATGGCGCCTATCGCTGGATCGAGGCCATCGGTCGGGTCGACCTGGACGCCGATGGACATGCAATCGGGTTTCCCGGCGTGCTGATCGACATCGATGAACGCAGGCGGGTGGAGGCGGAGCGTGACCAGGCGCAGACCCTGCTGCGTTCATTCGTGGAGGCCGCACCGGGTGTGGTGTACGCCAAGGACCGCCAGGGCCGGATCCTGATCGGCAACCGCGGCACCACGGAACTCATCGGCATGCCGCCCGAGGCCTACGTGGGGCGCACCGATGCCGAGCTGCTCAGCGACCCCGTCCAGGCCGCCATGGTCATGGCCACCGACGAACGGGTCATGGCCAGCGGACAGACCGAGCAGCTCGAAGAAGAAGTGAGCTTTCCCGATGGCCGGCGCGCCTACTGGCTATCCACCAAATCGCCGTTGCGTGATGCCGACGGTACCGTGGTGGGCGTGGTGGGCACCTCGCTGGACATCACCGATCGCAAAGCCGCCGAAGCCCGCCACGTTGAAGTGGAGGAGCGCTATCGGCTGGCGGCCCATGCCACCAATGATGCGATCTGGGACTGGCGCATCTCCGATGGCCACGTCATCTGGAACGAAGCGCTGACGACCCTGTTCGGCCATGCGCTGAGCGAGACCAGTGCGCAGTGGTGGCTGGACCATATCCATCCTGATGACCGCGCGCGCGTGGATACGGACATCCATGCCGTGATCGAAGGCGGTGGCACGACCTGGAACAACGAATACCGGTTCCGCCGCGCCGATGGCAGCTACGCCGCCGTGCTCGACCGCGGCACCGTGCTGCGTGGCGGGATAGGCGAACCGCTGCGGATGATCGGCGCGATGCTGGACCTGACGGTCCGGCAGGAAGCCGAAGCAGCGCTCGCCAAGAGCGAAGAACGCCTGCGTTTGGCCACGGAGGCCGGCGATATGGGCTTCTGGGATGTCGATCTGGTGCGCGATGCACTGATCTGGCCGGCACGGACCAAGGCGATGTTCGGGATCTCGCCCGAGGTCGCGGTGTCGATGCGCGACTTCTACGATGGCATCCACCCCGAGGATCGGCTGGCCACCACCACGGCCTTCGCCGCTGCGGCCGATCCAGCTCAACGCGCCCTCTACGACGTGGAGTACCGCACCGTTGGCAAGGAAGACGGTCTCGTGCGCTGGGTGGCGGCCAAGGGGCGCGGTCATTTCGAAGGGGACCGCTGCGTGCGCGTGGTGGGCGTGGCGATCGAGATCACTGCGCGCAAGCTGGCCGACGCGCGTCTGCAGGAATTGAACGAACATCTGGAAAGCCGCGTTCTCGACGAGGTGGCTGAGCGCACCCGCGTGGAGGATGCCCTTCGGCAGAGCCAGAAAATGGAGGCAGTGGGGCAGCTCACTGGCGGCATCGCGCACGACTTCAACAACATGCTCGCCACGGTGATCGGCCCGCTGGATCTGCTGGCGATGCGCATGGGCGACAGCGATCCGCGCGCCAAGCGCTACATCGACATGGCCATCGACGGCGCCACCCGGGCGGCCCAGCTCACCCAGCGATTGCTCGCGTTCTCGCGGCAGCAGCCCTTGCAGCCGGTGTCATTGGATGTGAACCACTTGATCGCCGGCATGTCGGATCTGCTCGTGCATTCGCTGGGCAGCAGCATCCGCTTGGAGACGGTGTTGGCCGCGCAGGTGTGGTGCACCTTCGCCGATGCCAACCAGCTGGAGAACGTGATCCTCAATCTGGCCGTCAATGCACGTGACGCGCTCCCCGGCGGGGGACGCCTGATGGTGGAGACCGCCAACTGCACGATCACCGCAGATCACCGGACGGCGGCGGCAGACGTTCCCGACGGCGAGTATGTCCGGATCACCGTGGCCGACAACGGCAGCGGCATGCCGCCGGAGGTGATCGCCAAAGCATTCGATCCGTTCTTCACCACGAAGAAGGTGGGGCAAGGCACGGGACTGGGACTGTCGCAGGTGTATGGCTTCGTCAAACAGTCGGCCGGTCACGTGAAGATCCGCTCTGCCGTCGGGCAGGGAACAACGGTGACCCTGTATCTGCCGCGCCTCATTGCGGACATCGCCGCCGCGCCTTCGCCGGCAACCAGCGGTACCGCTCCGCTGAGCGGGGGCCGCGAACGTGTGCTGATCGTGGAAGACGAGCCCGGCGTCCGCCAGTTCTCCATCGATGCGTTGAGCGAGCTGGGCTACCCGGTGCTCGCCGCCGACGGTGCCGCCACCGCGCTTGCCCTGCTCGACAGCCATCCCGACATCGCGCTGCTGTTCACCGATGTGGTGATGCCCGAGGTCAACGGGCGGCAGCTGGCCGATGCGGCCCTGAAGCGGCGCCCGGATCTGAAAGTGCTGTTCACCACCGGCTACAGCCGCAATGCACTGGAGCACGACGGCGTACTGGACCCCAGCGTCCACCTGATCGGCAAGCCGTTCACGCTGGAGGAGCTGGCCCTGCGGGTGCGCGCGGTGCTTGCCGAGGTACGCTGATGGATGGGGTAGTGCACGCCCTTGATCCGGCACGGATCGGGCAGCCTGCTGGCGCCTGCTTACCTGTGCTCTCCCCGACCGCTGTCCTGGCACAGGCCAGCGACCATGACGCGGTAAACCAGGTCATGCAGAAACATGGAGCAGCCAACGCACGTCGCCGGCATCATGAGTTTTCATCTTTCACGCTCACGTACAGCGTAGGCACGGCCTTCATGAAGTCCCCCAATCGTCCCATCTGGATCTGCAGATCATCGGGGATGACGTCGGCCGCAGCGTCGAGCAGTGCCTGGCAGTGCTGCT
Organism: Stenotrophomonas sp. PS02301; assembly: GCF_029959485.1. Taxonomy (NCBI): domain Bacteria; kingdom Pseudomonadati; phylum Pseudomonadota; class Gammaproteobacteria; order Lysobacterales; family Lysobacteraceae; genus Stenotrophomonas; species Stenotrophomonas sp. PS02301. The sequence goes on along the minus strand of NZ_JASCOO010000007.1, from coordinate 38,625 downwards.
CGAACGGTGCGACCACGCGACGTCGTGGCGCGAGCATGAAGGAGTAACAGGCCTGGCTCGACCACGGCGGGGGCGCCAGCGCGTAGTGCGAGCTGCCCAAGGCAAACAGCGGCGCGTGGCTCTCGCCTGGCAGCGACAGCGTGATGTCGTTGGCGTTCACCTCGGCCCGGGTGTGGGTGCGCTGGATCGCCCACGCATCGAGTGTGTTGCGGCCCGGCACCGGGCCTACGGTGCCATCCACGGCGCCCGCCAGCAGGGACAGCGCGGCGTCCACGCTCACACCGTAGTGATCCAGCATGTGAGGCTCCAGCGCCATCCACAGCTGTATCGCGCCGGCCACCGGACCATACGCGTGCAGGATGTCTGCAGGTGCCAACGCCGGCAGCAGCGTGGACGGCACCAGGTGCGCGAGTTCCTCCACGCTGCGTGTGGCGCTGGTGACGGTCAGGAACAGATACGGCGCCATCCCCGCCCGCTCGGACTCAAGCATCGGCACGGCCGCCGCCCCCTCCACGGCATTGCCGCGCGCGCACGAGGGCAACAATGCGGTGCCCGCAAGCGCGGCCAACAGCAGGCGCCGCCGCGCCAGAAAATGAGTGTCATCCATGCGCAGAGAATACACGGGGGTAAAAGCGACCCGCTTGACGGGCCGCGTATTTTCTCAATACTGCGCCAATGCTCAGCCAACACTTTCTCTTCTTCTTCGCGATGCTGGGCGCCTTCAATGGCATCGTCGCGGCGTCGGTATTGTGGTGGCGCGCCAAGGGAGAGCCCACGCAGCGCTGGCTGTCGCTGCTGATCCTGATGGTCGGTGTGCGGACCGGAAAATCCGTGGCGTTCCACTTCTGGCCGGATATTCCGCTGGTCGTTCTCCAGCTCGGGCTGACCGCCTGTTTCCTGATCGGCCCCTGCCTCTACTTTCTGGTGCGCTCCAGCCAACGGGAGACTGCCGGGACGGACACGAACGGCCGGTGGCACCTCGCCGCGCTGCTGGTGCTTGCCGTGGCGGTGAATGTCCTGCTGCCCTACACCCGCAACATCGAACTGTGGCGGTACGTCATCACGCCGGGCATCAACTATGCCTGGCTGGGCTATCTGCTGCTCACCACCGTGCAGGTGTATCGCCACCGCGCCCGGCTGCTGGCCTCGCCGTCCGCCCCGCTTCTGCTGGGGGCGCTGGGGGGCATCTGGATCATCTGGATCGCGTACTACACGGCGGGGTACACGTCCTATATCGTCGGCGCGCTGTCCTTCACCTTCGTTCTGGCGGTAAGCGTTCTGGTTGGGCTCCGGCTGCGCTCGGGGCGGGCAACGATCGAGCCCTATCAGGACCGTCGGATTCCCGCGTCCGACGCCGCCGTTCAACTCCAGGCCCTGGCCGAGCTGATGGCGCGCGAGCGGTTGCATCTGGACCCCGCCCTGCCCCTGCCGCGCCTCGCCCGCCGGCTTGGCATGCCCCAGACCCGGCTGTCGCAGCTGCTCAACGACAACAACCAGACCTCGTTCAAGCAGTACCTGACCCAACTGCGGGTGATCGAAGCCAAGGCGATCCTGCAGCAGCAGCCTCCCAAGCCGCTGGATATCGTGGCGCAGGAAGCGGGCTTCCAGTCGATGTCGACCTTCTACAGCGCGTTCAAGAAGTGCGAAGGCGTTACTCCGGCGGCCTACCGCACGGCCGCCACACACTCCTAGAATCGATTTCCGCACTCCGGAAAGACACTGCACGACATTGATTTGAAAGAGATTGGATAGGGTGCTGGCTCCTTCCTGCGAGTCAGCGCCATGCAGTCGTTACGTACCCTCGCCACCTTCGTATTGCTCCTGCTCAGTGTCTGGCTGGGCGGCACCTGCACCACCGACGCGGCGCCGCGGACCACCGTCCCCGCGGCCATGGGACAGCCCGCCAGCGGCCAGCAGGACCGCATCCTGTTCATCCTCGCCAGCGCCAAGGTGCACGGAACTTCCACGCTCCCGGCCAGCGTCAGTTTTGGCGAGGTGGTGCATGCCTGGGATGTCTTCCATGCCGCCGGCTACGCGGTGGACTTCGTGTCACCCGATGGCGGCGCCGTACCCATTCTGGATGACTACGTCAGCGACGACGTGGCGCACCGCCTGGACGATGCCCGGATCATGCGCGGGCTGCGCGGCACCGTCACCCCGGCACAGATCGATCCCACGCAGTACCGGGCGGTGTACTACGTGGGCGGCAGCAATGCCATGTACGGGGTCGCCGAGAACGTGGCGCTGCAGCGCATTGCCATGCGGGTCTACGAGGGCAACGGCGGGGTGATCTCGGCGGTCTGCCACGGCACGGCCGGCATCGTGAATCTCCAGCTTGCCGGCGGCCAGTACCTGGTCTCGGGCAAGCGCATCAGCGGCTACCCCGAAGAGCACGAACGCCAGGATGCGCCCTACTTCAACCAGTTCCCGTTCCTGATCGGCCAGACGGTCGTGTCCCGCGGCGGTGCCTTCCGGACGGTGGAAAGCGATGACCCGCATGTCGAAGTCGATGGCCGGCTGGTGACCGGGCAGAACTACGCCTCTGCCACGCCGGTGGCGCAGGCCGTGGTCGAGGCGCTTCGCATCCACACCGTGCAGGCGTCCAACCAGGCAGCCGCTCAACCCTGATCTCCCACACCCCTGAGGAAACACCATGAAAGTATCGATTCGATCCGTCGGCCTTGCCGCCAGCCTGTTCCTGCTGCTCCCCACCTCGGCCATGGCGCAGAGCACCGATCGTGAGGCGGTGGACAAGGTCATGCAGACCTTCATGCGCGCCTACATCACTGCCGACAATACGTTGGCCAAGGACGTCTTCCGGGCAGACGGGGTGATGATCGGCTACTCCGAAGCCCGTGGCAGCGCGCTGCAGATGCGGACCGGGGAACAGTTCGCCGAAGGCTTCAACGGCACGCCGGCGGCCAACGAGGCCCAGCGCAAGCGCCGCTATGAAATCGTGGACATGGCCACCAACCTGGCGGCCGTCCGCGTGATGCTGGATTACCCCGGCTGGGACGGCGTGGACTACGTGGTTCTGCTCAAGACCGATGGCCAGTGGAAGATCATGAGCAAGTCCTGGACCGGCCAGATCAAGCCCTGAGCTGGAATGCGCGAACCTGACGCCCATCGCTTCCGGGTGTGGACCGGAAGCGATGAAGCGTCCGAAGCATCAGCGCTCGCCGCGCACCCCAGCCAGTGGATCGCCACAACGCGAGGTGGCGTCGCGATGACGCTGTTGCGCGCACTCACGCGCCCCCCTGCCATCGGCATCCACCTGCGACACTCCGCCGCCGCCCTGCCCGCCAAACCGCACCTGCACGCCGATGCTGTTGCTGCGCAGGCTGTTGCGACCCTGCTCGTGACCGAGCAGCAGCGAGAACATCCAGCCGCTGTCCAGCTGCAGATCCACGCCAGCCCCGATGGACAAGGCATCGTCGTTGTAGCTGCGCATTGCCAGGACGTAATCGCTCGCGTTCGGGCGCTGCACATAGTTCATCGTGGCGTCGCTGCGGTTCTCCAGCGCCTTGCGATACTCCACGTTCCAATGCGGACGCCAGCTGACGCGCTCGCCCTGGAAGGCATGGTTGCCCTCGATGCCCAGCGCGACACTGCTGTTGTCGATGTCCTGACGACCGTAGGTCAGATCGAATGCATCCAGACCATGCTCGCGATAGCCATCCAGTCTCGCGCGGTGCCCATCGTAGCGGCCATAGCTGGTCAGCGTGGTGCCGCGGGCACTGCGATGCTCGTAACCAAAGGTAAGTGAGCCGAACCACTGGTCACCCTTGCGCGAGCCGTGCGCCGACGCGCCGACCACCTCATTCCAGCGATTCACATCGAAATCCAGCCGGCCGCTGGCCAGCATGCCGTCGAAGAACACGTGCTGGCCCGCGCGCCACAGGCCGTAGACGGCCAGCGAGCGCTGGTCCGCATCGGTGCTGGACGGGCTGTTGTTGAAGTCGTTGTCCTGACGCCCCCAGCTGCCGGCAAGTCCCAGCAGCACGTTCTCGCCAATGGCCCGATCCGCACCCACCGTGATGCCGCCGGTGTTGAAGTCGAACCCGCCGCTGCCGCGCCCGGCCTTGCCGAAGGTCGCCGTACCGGCTGCCCACGCACCCCAGCCCTCGGGCAGGCGCGGAAGACCGTTGACCATGCTGTCGGCCGCTCTGTTCAGCGGTACCGAGATACCCGGCACACCAAGGCCGCCTGCGTAGGCCAGGGCGACGTTGAAGCTGGAGGCATTGCTGCCGACCCGCACCTGGCGCAGGCGGTCGCGGATGTTGCCCTGCTGCACCTGGGCAAAGCGGATGCTGGCATCGGCCTGCGCCTGCAAGGTGCCGACAACCTGCGCATCGGCGGTCGGATCAGGGCGCGCCGCCACGACCAGCCGGACCTCGATCGACGCTGCTGCGTAACTGCCGCTTGCCGCCTGTGCTGCGGTCAGCACCGCACTGCCCTCACCCACCACGGTCACCCTGCGGCCATTGACCGTGGCGACGGCCATGTTGGAGCTGCTGAAGGTGAACGCGCCGGGGCTGGTGCTCTGCGGCAGGGCCAGCTCGAAGTCCGATTCGCCATACACCTTGCTCAGATCGTCCTGCCAGGTGATCTCCGGGGTGGCCATGCCGATGTTCACCTCCAGCTGCAGCTGCGTTGCGGCGGCACGCAATGCGTCGCCGGCCTGATTGGCGGTCAACACGCAGCGACCGGCCGATACCATCGTCACGGTGTCGCTCTGCACAGCGCACACCGAAGGGGTTGTGCTGGCAAACACAATGGGATTGCCGGAGTCACCGCCGGTGGCGGCGACACGGAAGCTGCCGCCCACGCTGTAGACGGGATCTGCCGGTGTTGCGGTGAAGCCGGTGATGGTCTGTACGGCCGCCGCCACCACGAACCGGTAACTCCGCTGACCGCTGAAGCCATTGGCGTCGGTCACCTCCACGTCGAAATCGAAGGTACCGGCGGACGTAGCTTCACCGGAGATGTCCCCGGATTCGGCGAGCAGCAGCCCTGGCGGCAGGCTGCCGGACCGCAGCGCAAAGCGGTAGGGTGCTGTGCCGCCACTGGCGGTCAGGCGCTGGCGATAGTCCTGCCCGCCATCGGCGGGCGGCAGCTGCGGCTGGTCAAGCACCAGGGTCGGCGCATCCACCACGAGGGTGTAGCTGCGGCTCGCGGTGAACGGCCCCGTGCCGATGCTGCTGTCCGTCACCAACACCGTGAAGCTGAAGGAGCCTGCTTTGTTGGGGATACCGGACAGTTCGCCGCCGGGCGACAACTGCACGCCGGCCGGCAACGCGCCACCGGAGACCGCATAAACGTAGGGACCGGTACCGCCGCTGGCCGACAGAACGTGACGGTAGGCATTGCTGGCCGTGGTCGACGCCAGCGAAGCAGGATCCAGCGCCAGCGTCGGTGCGGACACCGTGATATCTACCGCAGCTGCTGCGGAGGTGGTGTAGGCATCGCTGGCGCGGTAGGTGAAGCTGTCCGGACCTGCATAGCCCATGGCCGGCACGTACTCGATATCCATGCCGTTGACCGTCGCCGTGCCATGGCTGGGGGCGGTGACCACCGCTACAGCGGTCGGTGTACCTGTGATCGGCAGCGTGATCGTGGTTGCCGCCGCACCGTAGGCGACGGTGGCCGTGGCGGGACCGGCAACCAGGGCAGGTGCCGGCGTGACTGCATTGGAGGCCGCTGAAGCCGAACCCGTACCGGCGCCGTTGGTGGCGGTCACCGTGAAGGTGTAAGTGACACCCGGCGTCAGGCCGTTGAAACTCAGCGGCGAGCCGCTCCCCGCGACGGTGGCACCGCCAGGCATCGCGGTGGCGGTGTATCCACTGACCGGCGCGCCTCCAGCGTTGCCGGGTGCGGTGAATGTCACGCTTACCTGGCCGGCGCCGATGACCGTCGCGGTGCCGATGTCCGGCGCGGAGGGGACAACTGCATTGACCGTAAACGTTCGGGTGACCTGGGCCGCCGGCAGATAGCTGCCGTTGCCGGCCTGGTCGGCATGCAGGGTGCAGGTACCTGCACCCACGAAGGTCAGCGTGCCGCCGGTAGTGATCGTGCACACCCCGGTCGTGGACGAAGTGAACGTCGGGGTCAGTCCGGAATCCGCCGTGGCGGTCAAGGTCGGCGTTGTGCCGAAGTTCTGCGTTCCCGGGTTGTTGAACGTGATGAGCTGCGCGGCCTTGGGGGTTACCGCGCTGGACGCCGTCGAGGACGGGCCCGCGCCGGCGGCATTGTCTGCCGTGACCTTAAAGGTGTACGCGACCCCGTTGGTCAACCCGGTAACCACCATTGGCGAGCTCGCTCCATTCACAGGGGCGACGTCGGCCGGACTGACGGTGACCGTGTAGCCGGTGATGCTGGCGCCGCCGGTGAACACAGGCGGCACGAACGCGATGCTGGCCTGGGTATCACCGGCAGTGGCCGACGGAGCGGGAGGGGCGCCCGGCGCCACCGGAGCGACAGTGAATGACTGGCTTGCCTGGGGTGCGGCCAGGTAGCTGCCATCGCCGCCCTGGTCGGCGTTGATGGTGCAGGTGCCTGCGGAAAGGAACGTCAGCGCGCCGCCGGTCGTGATCGTACACACTCCGGAGGTGGCGGATCCGAAGCTGACCGTATAGCCGGCACTGGAGGTGGCGGTCAGGGTCGGCGTGGTGCCGAAGTTCTGCGTGCCGGGGTTGTTGAAGGTGATGGTCTGCGGCGCTGCAGGCATCACACTGTTGGACGCCGCCGATACGTCACCTGTTCCCGCTGCGTTGCTCGCGGTGACGGTGAAGGTGTACGCCACGCCGTTGGTCAAGCCGGTCACCGTGACTGGTGAACCGGCGCCGGTCGCAGTGACCCCGCCCGGGTTGGCTGTCACCGTGTACACGGTGATGGCGCTGCCACCCGTAAAGGACGGTGACGTGAACGAGACCGTGGCCTGGGTGTTACCGGCGGTGGCCGTGCCGATGGTCGGCGTACCTGGCACCACCGCATTGACGGTGAAGGTCTGCGTCACCGTGGTAGCCGCATTCCATGCGGGACTACCCGCCTGATCGGCATCGATCGTGCACACGCCGGCACTGACGAAGGTCAGTGTGCCGCCCGAGCTGACGGTGCACACCCCACCAGTGGACGAACTGAACACAGGAACGAGTCCCGAGGTTGCCGTCGCCGAGAGCGCTGGCGACGTGCCCATGGTCTGAGTGCCCGGATTACCGAACGTGATGGACTGGTTGCCCTTCGGGGTCACCGCGCTGGTCGCGCCGGAGGCTGCGCCAGTGCCGGTTGCGTTGATTGCCTTCACGTCGAACGTATAGGCGGTGCCGTTGGTGAGGCCTGTGACCACGATGGGTGACGTGGTGAATCCGTTGCCACCTGCGGTGGCACCGCCAGGGCTGGCGGTCACCAGATAGCCGGTGATCGCCGAGCCGCCATTATCGGCCGGCGCGGTGAATGCCACGGATACCTGGGCATCGCCAGGCGTTGCTGCGCCGATGACCGGCGCGCCGGGAGCGACAGGCATCGCCACGGTGTGGGTCACACCGGACAGGTAAGGCGCAACACCGGTGTTGCCCGCGGCATCGGCAATGTCCGTCGCGCCATTGAGATTGACCTTGAGCGTCCCCGAACCCGCGATGCTGCCAACGTTGACGTTGACCGACGTCCCGGAACTCGCCGACACACTCACGATACTGCCGCTGGCACTGCCCGTGCCGACGAGTGTGAAATCGTCCGTGGACACATTCGACACCGTCTCATCGAAGGTCACCGTGAATGCCATCGCCGCGTCGCTTGCGGCGGGCGATCCCACCGGCGCGATGCTGTTGACCGAAGCAATGCGATTGTCGACCGTCGCGTTGCTGGTATCGGCCGTGGTGGTGGTGTTGCCGGCATTGTCCGTCGCGGTCAAGGTGACGTTGCGGTTGCCGACCCCATTGATGGCGCCACCGACGATCGTATAGGTTGCCGTCCAGACGCCGCTGCTGTTGACGGCGGTGACAGCGGCGCCGCCACCGAACTGGCTGAAGTTCACGCTGACTGCGCTGATCGTATCGCTGTTGTTATCCCCACCCGCCGTGTTGTTCCAGACGGCAGTGACGGTGTCGCCGAGTTTGTAGGCACCACCAGTTCCCGACGCACCGCTGATGTTGATGTTTGCATTGGACAACGTCGGGGCGATGGTATCCACCGTGGCATTGGTGGTGTCCGCACGGGTGGTGCTGCCACCGCCATTGCTCGCGGTCACGCTGACGTTGCGGTTGGCGGCGTCGATGAAGCCGGCCGTGAGGGTGTACGTCGCCGTCCAGATGCCGGCGCTGTTGATGGCCGCGACGGCCGAACCACCCCCGAACTGGCTGAAGTCGACGGTCACCGCGCTCACGCCGGCATTGTTGTCGCCGCTCGCGCTGTTGTTCCACGTCGCGGTGAGGGTATCGCCGATCTTGTATGCGCCGCCGGTACCGGTCCCGCCACTGATGCTGATGCGTGCGTCGCTGATGGTCGGGGGTGCCGGCGCCTGGCAGGTCACCGTTGCGGTGAAAGTGCCGCCGCCCGTGCCCGACCACAGGTACACCTGGTAGTCGCTGAAATCGGCTGGCACGGTGTGCGTGGCGTTGAGATTCAACTCATTGTTCTGCGCCGCGTAGTTTTCACCCACGTCGGTAACATTGTTTCCCTGCCATAGGGTGAAGCCACCGCCTCCCGCTCCAGCGGTCGCATTGGTACTGCCCGAGGACGTCACTGTGTAGTGGATTCGCTCGCCTTGGGCGACCTGATAGTCCGCTTGATAATCGTCAATACCGCCGCTGACCGTGATGCCGTTCCCCCAGTAGTTTTGAATCGCCTGGCAGCCACTGGACAGCGCCGCCATCGCAGGCGCGGTTACGGCAAGGCCGCAGAACGCTGCGGCGAACAGGGTGAAGCGACGCAGAGTGCGGCGCTGTTGGGATTTGGGACACACACCAGCGGCCCGGCAGGCAGACACGATCAACGACACACGACACCCCTTGTTGCCTTGTAGTGCCTTTCCGCGGAAAGGCCGAAAACAGCACAACCGCCCCGGGAGTACCCCAAGAGCGATTGCCCGCCTGGATAGTTGTGATCCTTCCCCTACCGCTGCCCGGTTCCTTCCAGGCAGGTCACGCGCTGCAATCTTTGTTCCACCCGTGACCGCCACGAACTACACAGCGGTCGCCGAGCCGGCCATCCCACCGGCCGATCGGGCACGCGCTTTGCTCGCCATGCGGAGATATCGGCCACGTTGCCTGAACCTGTAGCGTCGTTCCGATGCTGTCTGGGGGAATGCGTGGCTAACCAGCCCCACGTGTCTCCGCAGCGGCGCCCGAGGCCGCGCGGGCTTGTGCGGCTCAGCATAGTTGGTGGGAGACCGGCCACCATAGATGGTGGCCAGTCTTTACCTAGGGCCAACTCGAAGGGCCTCGAAGGCGCCGGGCGCCTAAGTGAGAGCACCTGTGAGCATCCCAACCGAATCGATTAAACCGGATCGCGGATTAGAACCAACCACCCGCAATCCTTCCAATTTGCCAAGACAATTGATTCTTTTTTTTCTTTAATATCAGCCGCTTGCGAACACAAAGCGCGCGCCTTACTGTAGGCCTACCTGACCTAAGCCCTACGCCTCCCATGGCCGCTATTTCGGCGCTACGACAAGACCTGCTCACACGCTACGGCGCTCTTCTTACCTCAGAAGAAGTCGCGCGCGTGCTCAGGTTTAAGAGCAAAGATGCGCTGATGAAGGCACGCAGAAGGGATGCGCTACCAATAGCGCTCTTCAGCATTCCGGGTCGAAAGGGTCTCTTCGCCACCTCGGCTGACGTTGCGTCATGGGTGGAGAGTCTTGGCGCCAGTCATCCCGCAGCAGAGGAGACAGCGACCGAGGAGACCAAGCAATGACATAGCCACTGAAAAATCATTGGCTAAAAAAGGAAATGCCCCGGCAGCAACCGAGGCATTTCTGGGAACAGCACTTCTCGCGAAGCTGGTCCAACTTTAGCCCCCAACGCATCAGGCCGCAAGTCTCGTCTCCCACGGGCCTGCTTCACCGTGCCTGATCCCAAGAACCCTTACAGCTAGCTGCTGTGGGCGGGGGTGTTATGAAGTTCACTGAAGAAGACCGGAAGGCTTATGCAGCTAATCATCAGCTGACATTTGCCGCAGCCGAGTATGTCGAGAGGTCGAGCATCGGATTAGGCCGGAACATAGGTACCGCCCCGAATCGGCCATCTTTTCTCGTGGAGTTCCCGTCGTTCAAGATGGGCTGCACGATGAATCTGGAGAGTCGGCATGAATACGGTTACGCCGTAGAGCTAGAGCGCGACAGAGACGTCATAGCGTTTTACGAGCAGCCTCCAACGGTGGAGCTCCTGCGCGATACCCCGAAGGGGAAACGCCTGTATCCCTACACGCCTGACTTCATTGTGCTGGGGAAGACAGGGCTACTCGTCGTACAAGTCAAGGAAAGCTCCAAGCTGGAAGATTTGGTGGAGACCAGCCTATCTTGGACGAAATGTGACAACACCTATGTTGACCTGGCCGCTCGAGACCTCTTCGCGTCGATCGGCATCCGCCATGTAGTCATCCCATCCAGCAGGATTTGCAAGCAATTTACCCAGAATCTTCTCACGCTCCGTATGGTCGAGTTGGCTCCCGCGGATCCGGCAGCAGAGCGGGCTGCCCTCGCCCATGTTCTTCAGAGAAGAGTCGTGACGATGTCCGAGGTGATGCAGAAGATCCACACTCAAGATTGCACATCACTATTGCAACTTGTTGCGTCTGGAAGGATCTTTGCTGATCTTTCCAAGCACTCGCTAAGCAGTCCCTCCACTTGTCTGCTCGCAGCGTCACCAGAGCTTCTGAGCATTGAGCTAGTCGAGGAGATCGAGCGCTCAAGGCACGTAGTTCCTTCTAGCGAAGACACGGTGAGCAGAGACCTCATACCAAGCAGCTCGCACCTAGTGAGGGGACTCGCAAACCTGAACTTCCTTAAAGGCGAGATCCGCACAAGAAGTGAGAAGGAGCACGCAAGACGGCTCCGACTTCGACGTGCAGATGGTGAGTCACAGGGAAAATCCGCAATAGCGGCGTTGACACCCCGTTACGCATCAAGCGGAAACAGGACGCTCAAGCGGCCAGCGTCGGTCCTGCAGTTTGCTCGCGAGGAACTCAAGCGTTGCCTAGAAGGCGATAGTAACCCTGGTCCACTTTCGGTGTACCGGCGCTACCAGCTTCACGCGGAACTTCACCATCCGGCTTACCGTCCTGTCGGAAAGACAACGGCTCGGAAGATCATTGCCGAGCTTGAACAGGAAACGGCTGAATCCAGAGGTGGCAAGCGCCTAGCGAATTCAAAGTCATCGCCGTCCTCGGTAGAAGTGAGAGCGCTGAAAGCCATGCGTCCCTTCGAGCTCGCTCAATGTGACCACTATCTAGCAGACATCGAGGTGGTAGTCGGGAGGGCCAACGGCAAGACTTACACCGCGCGTCCGTGGATCACGGTCCTCATCGACTGCTACACCCAATGTGTCCTCGCATTTGGAATGTCACTACGAGCGCCCAATAAAGGCACTAGCTCACAAGTGCTGCGCGACTGTGCACGCAGGCACGGACGTCTTCCCGAAACAATCATCAGCGACAACGGATCAGACTTCACATCTGTTCACTACTCGACAATGGCGGCGCAGCTGAACATCACCATCATGTTTCGCCCGCCTGGAAACGGAAGGTTCGGGGCTGAGGTCGAGCGGTTCTTCGGCAAAGCGAAAACGTTCTGGCTAGACCTCCTTCCAGGAAGCATCAAGACGATTCGCTTCTCACGTTCCATATCCTCACACCAACAACCGTCGGCCAAGGCAGAGCTTAGTTTGATAGATCTTTGGCACGAAATGGAAGCATTCAGTCAGTGGGTCGGGAGGCGTCCATCAGGCGACAGCAGCGAATGCCCTGAGGCAAAGATGCTAAGTGGGCTACGACAATTTCCGTTTAGCGGGATAGAAGCTCAGGTCGACCTCACTTTCTTGGTAAAAATTGCATTGAAGCAGAAGCCCTTGAAGGTCTCGGGAAACACCGGAATCCATGCTGGCGACCTTCACATGTGGCACGACGCCCTCGCAGCTTTCGCGGGGAGAAGCGTGCCGACGCGGATTGATGGCCAGGATCCACGAATCCTCTATGCACTGCTCGACAATCACTGGGTTGTTTGCAAAGCATACGCTGCGCTCCAAGCGGGGCAGCAATCACATGCCGAAGCGATGGCGTATGCGGTGTGGGCGAGAGATGGTTCATCACTGAGAGAGTTGATGAAGGCTGACTCCGATAGGCAGCTCATTGCCGAGATTGAAAGACGCGAGATGTCTCGTAGAGCACACCCTGCGAGAGAGCCCAACGAAGCTCAACTGGCGACAGATCGTCCGACTAGCTGTCCCCCGTCCCTTGGAAGCTTCAAGGCGATTAGCACTGAGCCAATGTCCGTCGAGGATTGGTAGTGGCTGAGCAAGAGAAATCTCTGGCCGAGCAGATTGACATCGTCGTCGCCAAGCGTCTTGGACACAGAATCTACGATGAGACACGACGCTATCTGGAAGCAGCTCGGACCGCAGTGTTGACTGAGGAGGTAGTGATTCTTGTCGGACCGCCCAGGGTTGGCAAGTCTAGTGTTAGCCGACAAGTCTTTGGAGCCCACTCCAAGCAGACTCCTGATGGGCAGGATCATATGCACTCTGTTTACGTCCCGGCTGGAAACGACTCAACAGCAGGAGCCTTCTCAACGAAGGCTTTCCTAAGCGCTTGCCTAAACTCAATCCGCCATCCGCTGTTGAGCACCGACGTCGCTGCACGTGAGGGTCGACTCGGCGACTCTTTTCTTAGCCGAACCACAGAGGGTGCGATGCGTTCGGCGTTCGAGAGATGCCTCGTGGCGAGGCGTACGCAGTTCCTGGTCATAGACGAAGCCCACCATGTGATGAACGCGAAAGGTGGGGAGAGGTCCGCCGGTGCCATCTTGGATTCATTCAAGGTGCTGGCCGCCAGGACAGGAGTTCGCCTTGTTCTCGTCGGTTCTTACGATCTTCTGACCGCGGTCAACTTGGCTCCTCATCTGATCGGCCGATCTCAAACCATCGAATTCCCCCGCTACCGGGAGTCAGAGAGGGACATGATCGAATGGTCAAGGATAGTGCGCCACTACTCGAGCCTCATCCATGAAGACGCGCATGCAATGGACGAGTACATCGAGGCACTTCATGACGGCTCATGGGGCTGCATAGGTGCGCTATCACGATGGATCCGGAATGCCCTAGCTTCCTGCCGATCTGAAGGCCGCTCGATACCCGGACAGGGTGATTGGGCTCGGACCAGGCAGCTTAGCTCAGCGCTTGCCGCGGTTAACGCTGAGATCCGGCGTGGAGAACTCCACTTTTCAGCAAAAATGGACGTCGCCATGCCCGAAGGAGGGCCGACATTGGCAGTGCGAGCGAGCAAGAAACCAGCTCCATTCAAGAGGAAAACACGCCGCAATGAAATCTGATGAAGAGACCACTCCACGCCTACTTCCTTTGGAAATCATTAGGAAGAACACTGGCGATGTCGAGGCACTGCACTCATACGTGCTCCGGCTTGCACGTCTACACAGTGTCACTCCTTCCTACCTCTTCGAGGTAATTGCAAGAAGGTCGGGCCGACACTCGGAGCTTCGTCCTGGAGATAGGATAACGGCAGTAGTGGGCCCGCAGCTGGATCGACCTCGGCCAGTCGAACACTCGGTCGTTCCGCTTCTCACGACAATGGCATCGGAGTGCGAGATTGCTCTGAAGAACTCGACCTTCATGTTCCTATCCAAAGCGCTAAGTCGGACCGTGACTTGCTATTCCCGGTTCAGCAAATGGTGTCCTGGGTGCGTCGCCGATCAGTCTTTAGAGGGGGTCCCGCTTCACCACAAGCTTGTGTGGTCCTTCTCAGCCGTCAAAGCCTGCCACGTCCACCGGATGGGACTCACCAGTCGGTGCTTAGAGTGCAGCGCGAGGCCACTCGGGGGCCCAGCGTATGCTGATTCATGTCGCGCCTGCGGGACACGCTTTGATCAGGTTCATCCTTCTGCTCGCGTAGCAGTTGCCCATGAGGAGTATGCGCTAGATCTAGTCGAACTAGTCGATAGCTCCATGTTCCGGACTGGTGATTACCAAGTGGGAGCGATCAAAAGCTTCATCCATCGACTCGTCTGCTACGTCTGGCTTGAGAAAAGAGAGCGCTACCGGTTCGAAGGGCTGCCACGTCATGAGTTCATGACCTACCTGCGGCGAGAGCAGCCGCCAACCCTCTCCATGGTCAGACGAACGTCAGCGCGCATCGGACTTCCGATCGACAGCCTCCTGCATCCATGGGGTCCTTACACAAGAGACTTCTTTCTCCCCGAGCATGCTCTCCCTTCCCTCTGATTCAACCGCATGCTCAACCTGGGTGAGTGGCCTAGGGTTTTGTAGGCAGTCAGCTTCGCGTGCTCGCAGCAGTTTCCCGGAGCTCACGCGGCAGATTGCGCCCTGGCAATGCAGCCATGCGGCCCGCAACTTGTAGCCACACCAGCCGCAACGTTGCGTCTTTGAGACGTCCAACGGTAGACTTTCAACTAAGGAGACACGTGATTTTCGCGCCAATAACATCCCTCAGAGCAGTGTCAATGGCTGCCTGATTCCGATATCGCGCCATATTTCCCACTACCCATTCAGGCGACCAGATGATGAACAACCTGACTCTCTTTCAACAGATGAGCATCGTTGCCGGGGTGATCGTGCTCTTATTTGTCTCGCTCACGGCGGCAGCGGTTTGGCTTGCTCATCGCCAGAACAACAGGGACTGATGCTTTTCTCAATACAGCATACGTGTGGCACTCATCGCATAGCAGCGGCGCCCTCCCGATCAGCCACCCACTGACTTCTTCGCGCCAATGGCTGCCTTCGATCAAAGAGCGACTTCGGCCGGGAGGACAGTGCGCTGAAGAAATTTCCTACGCGCACTGCGGGAGCAAAGGCGCATTCTGGACTACCAACGATTGCGCAGGTGGTGCGATTGGGGCTCGATATCATCTTCGCGCGTGGTAATCGTCGACCGCATCCTCGAAGTCTTTGAAATGCGCTCCGTACACGAGGAATGAGAACACTTGCCTCAGCTGTGATCTCAGATGAATTGCGTCGTCCCACATGGTTGGCGAGAACGGAAAGTCTCCGAACCGACTTCCTGGGTGCAGCGTTGAGATCCTGCTTTCATAGAACCCCTCAAAGTACTTCTCCAGCTCCCCCGGCGGCTCGTGGTGAAATGGCTCGTAAAAGTTGCGATGGAGCCATCGGGCCGCATCATGGGCCGATGGGTTGGTCACACCTTCCGACTTTAGCTTCCGCTGGACAAGCGAGAACGAAGCATCCAATGAGATAAAAGCGGCAATCACCGACTCCTCGCCAAACTCTTGGTGCCGCCCCAGCATGTCAGACTTCACTAACGCTTGAATACCTCGCATCAATACAAAGTTTGCAGGATCGATTCTTTGGTAGGAGACCTCGAAGCGATCCATCTCGATGTCTTCGTCCAGAAGATCATACGGCTCACTCAACATGCTGACAGGGACACGGGCAATTCTCGGTTGCAAGTGCTTCATCTTTAGCGATAGCAGAAGCCGCTCTTTGATCAATAGGACCGTGCTTAGCTCAGCAAGATCAAGCTCGTTCGTACCAAGCACCAATTCTGGTCCGACCACAGGGTAAAGACTTATCCAAGCACCGTCGAAGGTCTGGCAAAAAAGCAGCGCGCCCAGGACTCTTACTTGAGCAGGCGAAGCCCAAGCGAACTCGGAAAATGGTACATCCTCGTCAATAGACCGCCAGCCCGAGCAACGCACTACGCTGAAGGCGAGATCCGCATCGGCATGGAAGAAGCCGTCACCGCAGAAAAACGTCCCCCGTGGGTAGCTTCCACCTCTCGGGTGGAACATCATCACGCGCAGACGAGGTGTCTGATCATAACCAGAGAATGAAAAGTCCAACTCAAGTTCTTCCGGAGAAAGCATCTACCAAACCCTGTTCTCGCTAGTTCATCCTCGTGACAACCCACTGCACTTCTCAACGATCTCATCCAGTGCGAGCACAAGCTGGCTCGTATCGTAAACTGAATCGCCCAGAATTTCCCAAACGATGGCAAGCCGCCATTTGGCGCCCGCATTTGGCCAGAATCGGCCCCCGTCCTCGTCCTAGACCGGCGTCCTGCTTTATTGTCCGACGGATCCAAGGACTGCCTAGTGTGTGAGGCGACTCAGCGACCCATTACGCTACATCGAGAAGAAGACCTTGCGGTCTTGTTCCTTGTGAAGCTCATGTCTGGCTATGTGATAGGCGGCCGCGGGAACTGTGTCCGATTTCAGAACAAATGGAATGTCATCGTGGCAGATCTCCGCAATCACAGCGCCGAAGTCCTTCTCATAACAGGCTTGCAGGAGACCAAGATCCGTTGAGGGGAAGCTGTTCTTGAATTCTTTGTTGTACTGGGGAGAGAAGTATCTGATCAGCGACGCCTCATAGAGGGCAATGCGCTCATCCTCGGTCGTGTTGTAGAGCTTGTCGATTCCCGCAGCGATTCGTGTGCCGTCATCCTGCTCGGCCGCAAAAGGATTGATGACAGTTAGAAGCTGAGCAGATGGAGCGATGGATAGAAGGAGTAGTGTGAGCGTGCACCCTTCCGGCACGCCTTCCAAGGAGATTCGCTGGAGAGTCTCATGCTTTATTAATCTGTCAATTGCATTTCTGGATCCTTCCTTTCCATATGCTTTCCCGATGTACTTAACATCAAACTCATTGGCGCCGGACTGCTTCCCTAATTGACGTTGAATATCCACCGATCTCGGCCAGTACTCCTTCCCAGCCTTGTCCACGAGGTAGTCCCGCCCATCGGAGCTTCGCAATTCATAGTCCGAAGGTACCTCTCCATGGATGGTGTACTCATCCCCGTGGACGGTGTACCTGAGAGACAGCTTTTCTTTCGAAAGATTGGCACCGATATAGGTAATGCGTGGGACGTACCCGATCAAGTAGATGTGGCAGTCTTTTATCGTGGTATCGAGGGAACGGAGCCTTTCCTTGTCGTAGATGCCGGCAGCTGGCAAGGTGCAGAAGCCCAACGCGTACATGCCGAGCGCGTGCTCGATATCGTACCGGCGACCGCTAAGCTGCTCCTTGAGCGAAATCCCTTCAATTCCATTCTCACAGTCGGTCATGCTTAACCTTTAGCAATATTAGCAATAGGGTGTCGAGGCTTCCTGTCGAGCACTCATCCATGATGCACGGACCTCGAGAGCACCGTCGCCCCCATGAAGAGGTGGATCGGAAACCGAAAAGATGTCGCAGACGGCGGGCAGTCTCCCCAGGTGTCCACTGTCGGCCAAGAGCAGAGGGGAACAGCATGCTGGCTACCTGCAATGCCCTGGGTGATTCACGGAGGGGCTTGCGGATCTGCCTAATCTTCATCTTCGTCCGCATTCTCATGAGAACGGGATTCGTCCGTCAGGGCTTCAAGAAGGCCAGCAAAATCCAGAAATGCCGTGCTGTGGTAGCCGCCCTGGTCTTGTTCAAAAGTGACATAATCCTCCGCATCATCTCCCTCTAACAGCTGGAGTAGGTTGTCTGGAATCTCCCCTTTCGCATGAAGAACCGCCTCCAAATTGAAGGTGAACATTGGGGTTCCTGAAGCGCTGGCATCGTAGAAACGCACTGTAGCTTCCGCAAGCAGTTTGAAATGTTGGTCTGCCTTTACGGTGTCTGGTGCAAAGCCACCCCAACCACGAACGCCAGCCTCATAGCAAAGCAGCCATTGCTCACCCCACAAGCTTAAGCGGTCTCGCAGCGAATCCCAGACAGCGTAGTCGATCCGGCAGGGCAGCAACCCGCTCGCCTCCATGTCTAAAAGAATGAGGCTACAAACGGAACTCCTCATCATTGTCACGGGGGCGACGTTCTCTTGACTGATCATCAATTGATTCTTTTTGGATATCCATAAGCACCAAGCGACCTCACTGTGGTGGTTGAGTGGCGCATGCTCTTTGATGATGGAGTTAACCAGTCGCTCCAGCGGCGCCTTCTTAATTGGATAGCCGATAGCAGTGTACGTTGAAATAATATTTTCGATCTGCTGAAGAGTATTTGGATACGCAATAGCCACGTGGCACAGATGGGCTACGAACGCCTCCCAATTCTCGGGCCTCACGACTATGGAACATGCTCGCTTGATCGCGTACAGCATCACGCTTTCGTCTGTATTTTCACGTGCCAAAAGCTTCGCGAGTTCGAACAAGTGGTGAAGGTCTCGCGCCTGAGCCTTTCCCCGATTTGAAATTGAAAATGCTCTTAGTTGATGACTCCAAAGATCGTCGGATAGCTCAACAGTTTCGCAGATGCGTGTTTTCTCAAAGTTGATCTGAAGTTCATACTGGCTCAATAGCTGAGCCAGTGAGGCCAAGCAAGACTCGGCCGCCTGGCGCGAGTGGAAGAACAGGTAGTAGTCATCAACGAACCTAAAACCGGACAGGCCATCGATCTGGCCGCAAAGTTGAACGTCAACTGCCGACGCGATTGCTTCGGCGATGATGTGGGAGGTATCAGGCCCAATGGGAAGGCCGATAGTTTGACCGTCCTGCAACTGCCTGCATGTCTCATCGAGAAGATTCCCGTATAGCCGGGCGCGACTCCTGTCAGCTTTGGATACTGATTTCGAATGCAGTGCCCACGGGATGGAATGCGTGTAGATGGTAGGGAAGAACCTAGATATATCCGTACGCAGCACATACTTGTAGCCTGCCGATCGATGGAGAAGCGTTTCCGAGTGAAGCCTCATACTCGGTATAGTTGCGCCTCGCAGGGAGCTGTGTTTCATGCGGGGCCGGCTCGCACTCAGCTTACTCTTTCTGTAGTGCTTAAGAAGACTACCCCAGTGCTGCGAGATGTACTCGGAGAGATAGAGTTGGGCTACTGGATTAGTAATTCCCGTCACCCTTCTGCGATGTCCGGCCCGGGCGACACTGAAGGTCTCGACCTTAGATGTTGGTGCCTTCTTTGGATTTTGTATCGGTTGCTTGCCCTGAATGCTTGGGTCTTTCAAGGCACTCCAGCCGGTCAGGAAGTCTCCATAATTCTGTGAGAAATCGCTAGTGTGGAATCCAGGGGGCAGCTGTGTCGGGAAATGGCCTAATTCAATTAGTCGACGGGTCCTGTCCATGGCGTTCAACTCTAGTGGGAACACATCTTGTACTCTCAACCGCCAACGGATGTCACCCTGGTAGCGGCGGGTGGGCACCGAGGCGTCAGATGCCCCGGGGGCATAACCTGGAGCCGTTCCTTCGTTTGGTGCAGATCGCCTCCCAGACCGCATCACCTGAAGGTTGCTGCCCTCCGTCGCCCGCTTTCAGTGACCCAGTTTTCTGCGGCGCGGCATGCGGGATTGTGGTAATTGGTCGCGAGCGACGGCGCTATCGCCATCACTGTCAGGCTACGATAGCTTGCATATGGACACTGACGCCCGGAAAGGACAAGGCAAAAGGCATGCACATTTCCAAACTTACGCTGGTCAATTACCGCAACTTTAAGAACACCAGTCTGACATTTCAGCGTGGCGTCAATACCATCATCGGAGAGAACGGCGCGGGCAAGTCCAACATCCTCCGCGCCATCCGACTGCTCTTGGACGACAACATGGTCCGCGCAGCTTATCGACTGGATGAGTCCGACTTCAGCCGCGCGCTGGGTCAGTGGAAGGGTCATTGGATCATCATTAGCATTGAGTTCGAGGACCTTAGCCTTGACGAATCGGTTCAGGCGCTGTTTTTGCACGGCGCAGCCGGGATCCACTCCGGACCGATTTCCAAGGCCACATACAACCTAATCTTTCGACCCAAGAAGGAAATTCGGCTCAAGCTTGCCGCCCTCAATGACTTGGACTTTGCGGCGTTGAATGCCATCCGGGATGGGATCACCATTGACGATTACGAGACCATCTTCACCGGCCGAAGTAGCGCTGATTTCAGCAATCTGGCGACATATGAACGGATCGTGGGAGACTTCGACTTCTGTCGCTTTGACGACGAAACCGAGTTCCCTGAACTTGGGGCGAAGGTGCCCGGTTTCCTGTCGGTAACCAAAGAGGTGTCACTAACCTTCATCCAGGCGCTTCGAGACGTCGTGGCGGAATTTCACAACAACCGCACCAATCCACTGCTCACTCTTCTAAAGAGCAAGAGCGGCGAGATCAACGCGGCAGCTCTCGTGCCCATCGTGGGTCAGGTGCGCGATCTCAATAGCGCCATCGAAGGGCTCGAGGACGTGCAGTATGTGCGCAAGCACATCCGCGAGACCATCAAGGACACCGCTGGCGAAACTTACTCTCCGGCATCGCTGTCGATCCGATCGGACCTGCCCGAGGAAGCGGAGCAGCTGTTTCAGTCACTGCGTCTGTTCGTCGGAGAGTCGGAGGACGAGTACGAAGGGACTATCAACGAGCTCAGCCTCGGCGGCGCCAATCTGATCTACCTGACACTCAAGCTGCTGGAGTTCAAGTATCAGCGAGAGAAGATGGCTATCGCAAATTTCCTGCTCATCGAAGAGCCTGAAGCCCATATCCATACCCATATCCAGAAGACGCTGTTCGATCGCATCGCCTACGAGGACGCCCAGGTCATCTACACGACCCACTCCACGCAGATTTCCGAGGTGAGCAATGTCAGCAAGGTCAATATCCTGGGTCGGCGTGGGGCGTACTGTGAGGCCTATCAGCCGACGACTGGGCTGGATGCTACCCAAGTGGCTAGTATCCAGCGATACCTGGATGCGGTGCGGAGCAACTTGCTGTTCGCCAAGAGCGTGATCCTAGTGGAGGGGGATGCGGAAGAGATCTTGATCCCTGCGCTCGTGAAGCAGGTCTTAGGCCTGAGCGTGGACGAGTTGGGGCTCAGCGTCATCAACATCCGCAGCACCGGGTTCAAGAACGTCGCGGCCCTGTTCCACGACACCCGGATTCGGAAGCGGTGCGCGATCGTCACGGATCTGGACACGATCTTCTTCGACATCACTCCGAATTCGGCGGATGGCGACCCCATGGCCGCCAGGAAGCGTAAGGCGATCGGATCGCAAATGGCCGGGGCGGTTCGAAAGGTCGCTCTGGACACATTCGAGGCCGGCAACGCTTGGGTGCGGAGCTTCTACGCCACGCACACCTTCGAGGTGGATTTTGTCGGGGCGGGCAACCATGAAGCGATAGTGCGTAGCGTCGAGAAAGTCTATAAGGCGCCAGTGACGATAGCGCAGGCAACGGCCGAGCTTCGCTCGGGCCTCCTTCATCAGAGTGGTTTCCGCACCCTGATGATGGCCGAGCAGGAGGGGAAGGGATGGTTCGCGATCTTGCTCGCCCAAACTCTTGATCACCAAGTCGTGGTGCCGCCCTATATCCGAGAAGCACTGCTGTTCGCGCATGGAGCATTCTCGCGGCCACTTATTGTTCGAATCCTCCACCACCGGATGAATTGCTTGTGGCGCATTGATGCCACCTCGCACCCTCGCCTGACGGCATTTGCCTCGGAGCTTCAGCGGTATCGTGACCTGGAGATCGATCTGCTCACCCTTTCTGCCGCAGCAGCAATCGCGTTGCCGGGCGATGTGGTCCATGACTTCCTGGCCGAGATGCCCTGATGTTTGTCTGGAATGCTACCGAGCTCAATCCCGAGCAAGCGGCCGCCGTCGAGGAGCCGTTGAGCGTTCTTCTTGTTGCGTGTCCAGGAAGCGGGAAGACACGCGCGGTGACATACAAGATTGCTTATGAGCTGTCCCGGCGCAGGGACAAGCGCATTGTCGCGGCCATCACCTATACCCACCGAGCCGCTGACGAGATTCAGGAACGCATCGAAGCCCTGGGAGTTGACACCGCTGCCCTTTGGATTGGGACCATCCATTCGTTCTGTCTCGAATGGATCATCAAGCCATACGGGATCTACGTCCCGGAGCTTGCACGTGGATACACGGTGTTGGATCGACACGACCGGGAGAAGATGCTGGAGCGGCTTTGCGCACCACATCGTGGAGTAACCCCATGGGACTGCGACTATTACTTCGAAGGGGATGAGCGCCGGCTGGGCTGTGCCGAAACATGGAAGCATGACGCGATCAATCAGGTACTGGCGGCCTACTTTCGAGAACTGGTGGAAACAAGGCGAATCGATTTCGAGTTGATCCTCTGGTATTCCCAGGTGCTTATCCGAAGTCGGCCGCAAATCGCGACGTTACTCTCCCAGATCTTCTCGCACGTCGTTGTCGATGAGTACCAGGATACGAAGCGGATCCAGTACGACCTAGTCGGGACTATCCTGCGGGCCGGAGCTGGCAGCACCAAGACGTTCATCGTGGGAGATCCCAATCAAGCGATTTACGGTTCGCTCGGTGGCTACGCCATCTCGGCGGCGGACTTGCGCGCACTCACGGGCATCCCCATCAGGGAGATGGCGCTGCGATTTAACTACCGATCAAGCGACAGGATCATCGGCCACTTCTCCAATTTCAGCGTGCATGACGCGGAGATTGAGGGCGCAGGGAAGATGTCCGGCTATCCGAGCCAAGTCTCTTACAACCAGATAGTCTCGCAGGAAGACCTCAGCAATGAGCTGGTCAGGCTTATCCAAAAGAGCTTGGCCGAAGGCCATGCACCCGAAGAGATCTGCGTGCTCGCGCCGTGGTGGATCTTGCTTGCGTCTACCACTCGAAAGCTTGTGGCGCTGCTCCCCGAGCAGCAGTTCGACGGTCCGGGATTGGTACCCTTCAGCAATGATCCAGATAACTTTTGGTTCAAACTCTCAAAGATCTTGTTGACGGAGTCGTCGCCCCAAATGCTGGTGCGGCGCATGCGATGGGCCAGAGACGTCATCGCCGACCTGAGAGATCTCGGTGTGGACACGTCGAGCATCACCCAAAGGGCGCTGCTGCGGGAGTCCAACTCTCTTAGCATCACAGAAGTGGACGGTCTCACATATCTGGACAAGGCATTCGTCGCTTTGCTTGATCGCCTGAAGATCAACCTTAACTCGTTTCCTGGGCTGCTAGAGCACCGCGAGGCGTTCTTTGCGAGTTCGCAGGCGCGGCTGGAGCGGCTGCAGAACTCGGGTGCTGCCTACATCACTGACTTGTCTTTTTTCCAAAAAGTGTTCCGCGAGCGAAGCGGGATTACTGTGTCGACGATCCACGGAGTCAAGGGTGCCGAGTTCGACGTCGTCATTGCATTTGGGCTTCTTCAGGGTATGGTGCCTCACTTCAGCGATGCCGACGGTGATGTCGCGGCGAGCAAGCTGCTGTATGTCCTGGCTTCGCGTGCTCGTAAGAACCTGCACCTAATCTCGGAGACGGGTCGATCACGTGGCAGACGCGGAGATTACGAGCCCACCGAGACGTTACTCCGCTGTCGGTTCGATTACAGCCAATACTAAAGGCGGCGGTACGCGGCCTAGGATCTCTGCCCTAACACCTCGGGCCACGTCGCGGCGGTCGGCTAAATGCTGGAAAACTGCGCACTGTCCTTCACGGGCTGCCAAGCACACCTCAGTATCGGACCAGAGCCTTCGTGATCTGGTAGGCGCCGCAGAAGCAGCCGGGCGCGGAAGGGAATGGGAGCCAATCTGTCGAACGCGCATGCCTTGAACGACCGTTACTATGCAAGCCCACTAGATCGTTGAATGGGTGCTGTGGGTCGAGAGCGGCGCTGACTGTCCGGAACTGAGAGGTTGGTCGGCTCCAGCTGGAGTCTCTACCTGAGTCCAGCGGATCCCGCTTTGGTCCAGCATCAAGCTTCGCTGGCCGGGCCTGTCTAGATCACCGACTGCAGGGAAGGTGGGTCAGGGAACCCGAGATGCAGCTCTAGCGCGCGCCCTTGGAATCCCGGCAGCAGAGGGCATACACTAGCCGCGGCGCCCGCCTTGCTTGCACACGAGCAAAAACAGGCCGTATCTCCTGATCGACTCTTCTTCTGGCCAGCTGCTGGGGAGTTAAACGTGTGCGCCTGACCCGGATCTGCTTGGCCTTCGAGGACGAGTCATGACCATCAAGCAATACGCGTTTCATGCCCATGTATACCTTCGGGCGCAGGGCCTTGCATCGCTTACCCGCAGCCAGGTCCATGAGCTGCTGGCGGCCGCCGCCGGGTTTGCTACCCATGCCGCGTTCCATCACCAGGCCGCTTGGTGCGACGTCGCTTGGCGCGATACTGGCCTGACGCTGGATGAAGACCAGGTCATCCAGCGGTGCCGGCACTTTGGGATGTCCCCCATGGAAGCTGAGCGAGCAGCTCAAGGCCTCGTCAGCTTCCTCGGCGCATCCGGCTATTCGCCAGTTCGCTTTGAGGAGCTGATTGCCGCGCTCGAGAGCGATGAGTACAAGTGGGCGGAGGCCGACGAGGCTGGCGAGTCGGATTCGGCTGAGGTTCCTGAATGGATGTCGACCCACCTGATCGGGCGAATGCAGCGAGGGATTGATGCGCTGCTCGGCGAGCTCCCCTTGCTGCTCGAAGGGTTGGAGGCGGCGGCAGCGCGCGGGGTAGCCTCCGCGCACCTGGCGACCGCGTACATGCTCAAGCCGTATGGAGGGCTCCCAGAGGAGGATGACCGCCGCTTCGGTCGCGAACTGCGCCGGCGTGGCCAGTGGTCCACCGAGCCAGTGGGCTTCGCGGAAATTGCCGCAGGCGCAGACAGGTTCCTTCCGGTTGTGGCCAAACACCGGTACCACCTCCTTGCGGCTGCACGGGGCGGGGTCAGAAGCGCGATGCTGCTTACCGCGGAGCGTTATGGTGACCCTGGGGCGCTTGGGCTTGAGCCGTCGGATGAAATGGATCCGTACGATATGGCTGATCTGGCCGACGCACACGGTCAACCCGAGCTGGCCTACCATTGGCTGACCGTGCTCGCACGCGAGGGCGAAGTATCCGCCATGCGCGAGCTCATCGAAGACCGGGGCGAGACAGCGTTTCGCGCTTGGGTCTGGATGCACCTCTCGCGCATGCTGGGTCGGGACTTGAGCGAGAATCGACATGAAGCGATCAACGCGGACGGCACACCGTATGACGACGATGTCGGCGGGCCCGCGTATGTCGGGGGCGTCGACGGAATCAAACTGGTGCCACTCGCTGCCGAGGAGAACAGGCGTGCCATAGAAGGGGCTGCTCAGCTATTCGCCGTAATTGAAGAGCGCTACGAACTGGACTGATCATGTCCCGGCATGGGCGGGCGCCCGCTAAGGGAGCTCGCCCGGATTTTCTCGTGTACGAGCGCTTTTGCGGGCGTCCTTAGATTTGTCTCAGGCGTCGAGGTCGGTGGGTTGCCTCGCCATACTCGACCAAGTCTGCTTCCGGCCACTAGCGACCCAATCACCACTAACTATGGTGATCGCGCGTCATAGTTGGTTGGAATCCCCACCAACTATGCTGAGCCGCACAGGGCTGCGGACACCGTGCAACCGCAACGGTCCCGCACAACTTTCAAACATCCGCTTGAAACGCGCGTAACTTCGTCGAACTGGACACGATCCACCAGTTCCGCCAGACTCCGCCCTTTCCTGTTGTTCGGCACCCATGGCGAAACTGCTGGTCCTGCATGGCCCCAACCTCAACCTGCTCGGCACGCGCGAGCCGGGGGTCTATGGGCACACCACGCTGGCGCAGATCGACCAGGCCCTGCTGGCCCGGGCGCAGGCCGCCGGCCATGCCGTGGAGAGCCTGCAGTCCAACGCCGAGCACGTGCTGGTGGATCGGGTGCAGGCTGCCCGCGGTGACGGCACGGCCTTCATCCTGATCAACCCGGCCGCGTTCACCCATACCTCGGTCGCCCTGCGCGATGCGCTGGCCGCGGTGGACGTGCCGTTCATCGAGATCCACCTGTCCAACCCGCATACGCGCGAGCCCTTCCGCCAGCACAGCTATTTCAGCGACAAGGCGGTAGGGGTGATCTGTGGGTTCGGGGCGGACAGCTATCGCTACGCGATGGATGCGGCGCTGACCCGGTTGGCGGCTGCTTCGGCGTGATGACGCTGCCCCGTGTCCTGGCCAGCGTCGCGCTGTGGGGCTGCCTGTGTGGCGGCGCCATCGCCGCGGATCGCAGCGCGGAAGGCATCGACTGTGCGCGGCCCAGCGGCACCATGGAATCGGATCTGTGCGCCTCGGATGTGGCCAGCGCCGCCGATACCGAATTGAACGCGGTGTACGCCCAGGCGCGGCAGCAGTTGCGCAGCCAGGCGGCCGAAGGCGCCTGCACGCACTGCGCCGATGCGGAAAAGCAGCTGATCCTGGCCCAGCGCGCGTGGATGCAGCTGCGCGACCACGATTGCGACGCGGTCTACGCCTTCAACGCCGATGGCACCTCGCGCAATGGCGCGCAGATGCACTGCCTGACCACCCTCGCGCGCGACCGTACGCGGCAGCTGCGCGATTTCTACGAATTGCTTTGACCCGAGCGCACCGCGCTTCCCACCACACTGACACCACGAGCCAAAGAGGCCCCTATGGATCTCCGCAAAATCAAGAAACTGATCGACCTGCTGGAAGAGTCGAACCTCGCCGAAATCGAAATCAAGGAAGGCGAAGAGTCCGTGCGTCTGTCGCGCGCGCCCGTCTCCGGCTACGGCATGGTGCAGGCCCAGCCGCAGATGATGATGGCCCCGGCACCGGCCCAGGCTGCCGCACCGGCGATGCCGATGCAGTCGCCGACCGAAGCCTCCACCGGTGGCACCGCCAAGGCCGGCAACGCCCTGCCCGATGGCCACGTGCTGCGCGCACCGATGGTCGGCACCTTCTATTCGTCGTCCTCGCCGGACAAGCCGGCCTTCGTGTCGGTCGGCCAGGCGGTCAAGGCCGGTGAAACGCTGGCGATCATCGAAGCGATGAAGATGTTCAACCCGATCGAAGCCGATGTTTCCGGCACCATCGTCGCCATCCTGGGCGAAAACGGCCAGCCGGTCGAATTCGACCAGCCGCTGTTCGTGATCGGCTAAGGATTAGTCCATGCTCGACAAAGTCGTTATTGCCAACCGAGGGGAGATCGCGCTGCGCATCCTGCGCGCGTGCCATACCCTGGGCATCCGCACGGTGGCTGTGCATTCCACGGTCGACCGCAACCTCAAGCACGTGGCCATGGCCGACGAGTCGGTCTGCATCGGTCCGGCACCGTCCTCGGAGAGCTACCTCAACATCCCGGCCCTGATCGCCGCGGCGGAAGTCACCGACGCCCAGGCCATCCACCCGGGCTACGGTTTCCTGTCGGAAAACGCCGACTTCGCCGAGCGCGTGGAAGAATCCGGTTTCATCTTCATCGGCCCCAAGGCCGACACCATCCGCCTGATGGGCGACAAGGTGGAAGCGATCCGCGCGATGAAGGCGGCCGGCGTGCCGTGCGTGCCCGGCTCGGGCGGCCCGCTGACCGACGACATCGTGGCCAACACCAAGATCGCCCGTGAGATCGGCTACCCGGTCATCATCAAGGCCTCCGGTGGCGGTGGCGGCCGTGGCATGCGCGTGGTGCATGCCGAAGCCTCGTTGAAGGCGGCGATCGAGACCACCAAGTCCGAAGCCAAGGCCGCTTTCAGCAACGATCAGGTCTACATGGAGAAGTTCCTGGAGAATCCGCGTCACGTGGAAATCCAGGTACTTGCCGATGGCCAGGGCAACGCCATCCACCTCGGTGAACGCGACTGCTCCATGCAGCGCCGCCACCAGAAAGTGGTGGAAGAAGCGCCGGCACCGGGCATCACCGCCGAGCTGCGCGAAGAGATCGGCAAGGTCTGCGTGGAAGCCTGCATCCGCATCGGCTACCGCGGCGCGGGTACCTTCGAGTTCCTGTTCGAAGACGGCCGCTTCTACTTCATCGAAATGAACACCCGCGTGCAGGTGGAACATCCGGTGACGGAGATGGTGACCGGCATCGACCTGGTCTGCGAGCAGCTGCGCATCGCCGCCGGCCAGAAGCTGACTATCAAGCAGAGCGACGTGGTGCTGACCGGCCACGCGATCGAGTGCCGCATCAACGCCGAAGACGCTGAAACCTTCGTGCCGAGCCCGGGCCAGATCACCGCGTTCCATCCGCCGGGTGGCCCCGGTGTGCGTGTGGATACCCACATCTACAGTGGTTACCGCGTGCCGCCGAACTATGACTCGATGATCGGCAAGCTGATCGTGCACGGCCCGGATCGCGAGACCGCGATCGCGCGCATGCGCGTGGCGCTGAGCGAACTGGTCGTGGACGGCATCAAGACCAACGTCGCGCTGCAGCAGCGCATCATGCGCGACAAGGGCTTCCAGGCCGGTGGGCAGAACATCCACTACCTGGAAAAGCGCCTGGCCGAACGCAAGAACAAGTCGATCGCGTTGACCTGATCGGTTTTTCCACGCGGCATGCAGGACAGCAGAAAGGCGGGGATCTCCCCGCCTTTCTGTTTGCGCGAACCGCGCTGCCAGAGGACACCAACGCGGTAGGGCCAACCCGTGGTCGGCGTACGCGTGACATGCCGCCTGATACCGCCGCCACGCATGGCGTGGCGCTACAGGCGCGCGCTTACGGCTTGGCGGTATCAGCCGCGGTGACCTGCGAATGCTTCACCGGCTCCACGCCCAGCGACGAGGTGGGGTCCACGATCACCATCGTCTCGGTGGACCCATCCGGCCACACCACCTGGAAGGTACTGCCGCTGGGCAGCGAAGCGAACGGCATGCCACTCTGCGCGCGATACACCGCAGCGACCTGACTGGCGCCGGCACGACGCACTTCGGCATCGGCCTTGACCGAGGTCAACTGTACTTTGGACAGGCTTCGGTAACGATCGTCATAGGTGTCGATCATCACCAGACCCACCGCCCCGGCCGAGTACGCAACAAACAACGCCACCCAGAACCAGAATTTGGCACCGTGCAGGATTCGACGGTAATTCATCGCCCATTCCTCTGCTTGACCAGCTCTTCGACCAACACGTTCATTTTCCCCGCACCTTGCCGCGATACCGCGGCGTCATACACGAAAGTGGCAAAGTCCTGCCCACCGTCCTGCGAACAGATCCCTCCGTTCGCGCAGAAATTGTTCATCAGCACACTATCCGACCCGCACGCCATGCCCAGTTCGCAGGCCGCCAGCCGCCAGGCCAGTTCGCTGAACTGATCGCCGGCCACCATGCCGCTCATCGCACTGTCGCCACTGGCACGCTGCCCCATGCCCGGCGCCAGTGCCATGAAGGCTTCCGGATCACGCGACTCCATCACCCGCTCGACCAGCCCGCGGCGGTAGTCCGGTGCGGTTTCCAGTGGATGGCCTTCGGCGAACAGCGATGCCTCGGCCGCCAGGTTACCGGCCTTGGCGGCCTGCAGACGCTGACGCATGATCAGGGACCGGCCCAGATTGTCGCTGCTGACGAAGCCGGCGCAACGGCGCGAAACACGCTGGCGCGCGGTCACCATCGATACAGACGCTTTCATGCCCAGCCCGGTCAACACGTCGTTGTCGAGTTGGTAGCCCCCCGGATCCATGGCGTACGTGGCGCAGTAATCGTACACACGGCTGACCATCCACCCGGCCTCGGCATTGCCGTTGGCGGCCTGCAGCTGCAGGCGCTGCGCATAGGCAAACAGATCGGTATCGCCTTCGATATCGGCGCGCAGGTCCAGCGGCAGGCCAGAGGCCACGGCCGTGCCACGTTCGCTGCCAAGCAGGCGCCGGGCGAGCTGCCGCGCTTCGGCCGGCACCGCGGTGGGCCCGCTGCCGGCCTGCGGCTCATCCAGATGCGACGCGGCCTGATCGGTATGCAGTACCCGATCGCCCGCGCGGTAGCCCACCACCCCGAGCAACGCCAGGGCTGGCACGACCAGCAACCAGGTTTTGAGGGTGGGCACGAGCGCCATGGGCAGGACGTCAGAGGCTGTCAGCGATAGACGGCAGAAATGCAAGTTTAGCAAGCAGCCGCAACGCTGTCTGAACGGGTCGTCGGCCGATCTTACCGGCCGGCGAGACGGCCTCCCCGCGGTACCGCCGGGACCCGCGGCCCGCACTGGTCTAACATGCACGGTTTTCCGCCGGTCCCTGCCCCCATGCCCTTCCTGGAACTCACCCTGCACTGCACCGAAGCCACCCAGCCGCGCTATGAGAATGCGCTGGACGACGTGGGCGCGCTGGCGGTGACCCTGCTTGATGCCGATGCCGACACCAGCAACGAGCGCGCGATCCTGGAACCGGGCGTGGGCGAGACCCCGCTGTGGAACGATCTGGTGCTGACCGCGCTGTTCCCGGGCGATACCAACGCGCTGGCCCTGCTGGCCGCGCTGGATGCCTTCGATCCCGGCCTGGACTGGGCCAATGCCAGCTTCCGCGCCGTGGCCGACGAAGACTGGGAACGCGCCTGGATCGACCAGTTCCAGCCGATGGCCTTCGGTGAGCGCACCTGGATCGTGCCGTGGAACCATGAACTTCCAGAGGCCGCGCAGGCCGAGGATGCCGCCGTGGTCCGTCTGGATCCGGGTCTGGCGTTCGGTTCAGGCACCCACCCGACCACGGCCCTGTGCCTGCGCTGGCTGGACGGCCTGGCCGCCGAGGGGGCGCTGGCCGACAGCACCGTGCTCGATTTCGGCTGCGGCTCGGGCATCCTCGCCCTGGCGGCGCTGAAGCTGGGTGCCGCGCGCGCGGTCGGCGTGGACAACGACCCGCAGGCAGTGCTCGCCACCGGTGACAACGCCGAGCGCAACGGCCTGCAGGAGCGCGTGCAGGTCTATCTGCCGGACGACGAGCCGCAGGCAACGTATCCGGTGGTGGTGGCCAACATCCTCGCCTCGGCACTGGATGCACTGGCCGATGTGCTGGCCGCGCGCGTCGCCCCGGGCGGCCGCATCGCGCTGTCGGGCATCCTGCATGGGCAGGAGGGCGAACTGCTGGAACGCTATGCCCCGGCCTTCGAACAGCTGGCGGTGGCGCAGGACGGCGACTGGATGCGCATCACCGGCGTCCGCCGTGCTTGAATAGCCCGACTCCTGCCCGGTCCCGTGCCCATGTCCGAGCCTTCGATGCCGCCGCGACGCCCGATCGCCACGTTCCTGCGTCCGTCGCCGGAGGCGTCG
Organism: Stenotrophomonas sp. PS02301; assembly: GCF_029959485.1. NCBI lineage: Bacteria > Pseudomonadati > Pseudomonadota > Gammaproteobacteria > Lysobacterales > Lysobacteraceae > Stenotrophomonas > Stenotrophomonas sp. PS02301. Next base: position 7,479 of record NZ_JASCOO010000007.1, on the reverse strand, counting down.
GCCGATCCGGCTGATCGCCCGGCCGCGCCGTCTGACCCAGCGCCTGCGCCGTCAGCCACGCCTGTGGACGATCGCATCGCACCGCTGGCGGTGGAACAGGTGATCGATGCACAGCCGGTGCACGAACCGGAGCCGTCCCCGCCAGCACCGGGAGTCGAATTCGAATTCGAACGCGTACCCGAATCCGCGCGGGCGTTCGCCGGTGGAACCGCGCCAGCGGCTGCACCGCTCGCTGAGACGGCGGCGCCATCGCCAGCGCCGCCGGATGATGACGACACCCGCACGGGAGTCGCGCGCAGCACCGCCACGGCGGCCCTGCCGCCGCCCGAGGCGATCACCACACCGAGCTTCCTGCGCCTGCCCGGTGCGCGCCTGCGCACGCCGCGCTGGCAATGGGGCATGGTCGCCGGGCTGGCCGCCGTGCTGCTGGTCCAGATCGCCGTGGCCGACCGCGCCCGGCTTGCCGCCGATGCGGGCAACCGCCCCTGGATTGCCGCGCTATGCGGCGCGCTGCGCTGTTCATTGCCAGCCTGGCGCGAGCCGGCGGCCTTCAGCATGCTCAGCCGCGATGTGCGCCCGGTTCCGGGCCAGGCCGGCGCGTTGCAGGTGCAGGCCAGCATCCGCAACGACGCACGCTGGGCCCAGGCCTGGCCGTCGCTGCGACTGTCGCTGTCCGATGCCGATGGCCGTGTGATCGGCACCAATGTGTTCGCGCCGGCCGACTATCTGGACCGCGCCACGGACCCGGCCGCTACGCTGGAACCGGGGCAAAGTGCGCAGATCGCCTTCCGCGTGCGCGAGCCTGCCGCGTCTACCGTCGCATTCACCTTTGAGTTCCTCTGAGGCGTCGCCGGGGGGCCCGGAGCGTGGCAGGCGACCGACGCACGCGCTAGACTGGCCCCATCACCCTTCCGCCGTGGGCTGTTGTCCGCCCCGGCTCTTGCACCGGGAAACTCCTTGAACGCTGTCCTTTCTCGTCCTGACAACAGTCGTGGCGCGCCCAAGCCACCCCTGCGCGAACACGTGGCCCAGTCGGTCAGGCGCTACCTGCGGGACCTGGATGGCTGCGATGCGGACGATGTCTACGAGATCGTGTTGCGCGAAATGGAAATCCCGCTGTTCGTGGAAGTGCTCAACCACTGCGAAGGCAACCAGAGCCGCGCCGCGGCGATGCTGGGCATCCACCGCGCCACCCTGCGCAAGAAGCTGAAGGAATACGGCATCGCCACCTGATGCCGGTGGGCAGGCGCGTAGTGCCTGGCGGGAGAAGGCCGGATCGAGCAGCGCTCGGTGCCGGCCTTCGTCGTTTCTGGGGCCATGCCAGCGCCACTGGCCTTACAATATGCCCCCGCTCCGCTTCGATCTCCTGCCCCCATGAGTTCCGATCTGCTGCCCGTGCGCCGGGCCCTGCTGTCCGTTTCCGACAAAACCGGTCTGATCGACCTGGCCCGCGCCCTGGCGGCGCGCAACGTGGAGCTGCTCTCCACCGGCGGTACCGCCAAGGCGATCCGCGAGGCCGGCCTGGCAGTGAAGGACGTTGCCGACGTCACCGGCTTCCCGGAAATGATGGATGGCCGGGTCAAGACCCTGCACCCGATGGTGCACGGCGGCCTGCTCGGCCGTGCCGGGCTGGATGACGCGGTGATGGCCGAACACGGCATCGGCGCGATCGATCTGCTGGTGCTGAACCTGTATCCGTTCGAGGCGGTCACCGCCAAGGCGGACTGCGCGCTTGAAGATGCCGTGGAGAACATCGACATCGGTGGCCCGGCGATGTTGCGTTCGGCCGCGAAGAACTTCGCCCGCGTGGCGGTGGCGACCGATCCGTCGCAGTACGCCGAACTGCTGGCCGAACTGGACGCCAACGACGGCAAGCTCTCGGCGGCCAAGCGCTTCGCCCTCTCGGTCGCCGCATTCAACCGCGTGGCCCAGTACGACGCGGCGATCAGCAATTACCTTTCTGCCGTGACCACCACCGACACCGCCGTGCCGGTGCGTGCGGAATTCCCGGCGCAGATGAATTCGAACTTCGTGAAGGTGATGGATCTGCGCTACGGCGAGAACCCGCACCAGAGCGGCGCGTTCTACCGCGACCTGTACCCGGTGCCGGGCACGCTGGCCACGTTCCAGCAGCTGCAGGGCAAGGAACTGAGCTACAACAACCTGGCCGATGCCGATGCGGCGTGGGAATGCGTGCGTCAGTTCGACGTGCCGGCCTGCGTGATCGTCAAGCACGCCAACCCGTGCGGCGTCGCCGTGGGTGCCGGCAACGGCGATGCCTACGAGCTGGCCTACGCAACCGACCCGACCAGCGCCTTCGGCGGCATCATCGCCTTCAACCAGCCGCTGGACCTGGCCACCACGCAGGTGATCCTGGACCGCCAGTTCGTTGAAGTATTGATCGCCCCGGATTACGAGCCGGCGGCGTTGGAATACGCCACGAAGAAGGCCAACGTGCGTGTGCTGCGTATTCCGCACGGCGACGGGCGCAACAACTACGACACCAAGCGGATCGGTTCGGGCCTGCTGATGCAGAGCGCCGACAACCGCGGCATGAGCCGCGACGAACTGACCGTGGTGAGCAAGCTGGCGCCGACCGACAAGCAGTTCGCCGATCTGCTGTTCGCCTGGAAGGTGGCCAAGTTCGTCAAATCCAACGCCATCGTCTACGCCAAGGACAACCGCACCATCGGTGTCGGCGCCGGCCAGATGAGCCGCGTCTACTCGGCGCGCATCGCGGGCATCAAGGCCGCCGATGCGAACCTGGTGGTGGAAGGCTCGGTGATGGCCTCCGATGCGTTCTTCCCGTTCCGCGACGGCATCGACGCCGCCGCTGCGGCCGGCATCAAGGCGGTGATCCAGCCGGGTGGCTCGATGCGCGACAACGAAGTGATCGCCGCGGCCGACGAACATGGCCTGGCGATGGTGTTCACCGGCGTGCGTCACTTCCGCCACTGATGCCCGGATCGACACGGATGTCTCCACGGCAACGCCCGCCTTGCAGCGGTGGTGATCGCCACTGCTGCAGGGTTGGCTGGCTGTACACCGGCCAGTGAACCCGCACCGCCGCAGCCAGTGCCCGATGCGGCCGCGGCGAAAGCCGCCCCGCACGCCCACGTCAGCCGCACGGAGCGCCTGCAGGCCTTCCTGACCGAGCGCTACGGCAAGGCCGCCAGGCTCTCAGGGACATGGCGTGGCAGCTGGACCCAGGACGGCGACACCCGCCTCACCGATTGGCATGTGTGTGCCGAGCAACCGGTGGTGACCGGCGACAGCTGGCAGCAGCTGTTGGCTGTCTGCGGCTCACCCCTCGAGAATGCCCACCCGGACCCGGGCGCGATCGACTTCTTCGTGCTGCGCCCCGAGGCGGACCGCTTTGCCGTGGCCGCCGAGCTGACCGGGCAGAACTTCGGCAGCCAGGGTGAACCCGGCACGGTGCAGATTCTCCGCGCCGGCAGCGACTTCTACGGTTTCCGCATCGAGCATGGCTGGTTCGGCCAGGGCTATTCGCTGATCACGCAGACGCTGGTGCTGCCTGGCCCGAGTGGGCTGGTGGAGGCCGGCGGGGTGCGCAGCCATATCGACAACAACGCGGCCTACGACTGCGACGATGCCGATGCGGAACCGGAGTGCCAGGCGCGGCTGTTCAACCTCGATTTCACCTTGTCCTTCGACAGCCGCGATCCGGCGGCGCGACAGTGGCCGCTGGTGATCGAAGAGACCGGCCTGGGGTGTGGCGGGCAGCCGGTGCGGCGCGAACATCGCTTCACCCTGGACCCGAAAGCGTGGACGTATGCGTTCCCCGAGGCGCTCCAGCGCGAAGGGTGCGAGTGATCCGTTCGTGGGCACTGGCAGGTGTGGCGCTCGCGCTGCTGGCCGGCTGCGAGCGCACACCTGCGTCTTCCGAACCCGCCAAACCACAGCGTGTGCTCAACACGACGCCGCAGCCGGAAGACATCGTCCGGGTCAGGGGCGATCACACCCAGCGCCTGCTGGCCTTCCTTCGCACGCGCTATGGCGACAAGGCCGTCCTGGATGCGCCGTGGAAGGATGCGTGGGAGGACACCGAGGTCGAGGCATTACGCCCGGTCACCCGCAGCGTGTGCGCGCGTGACACGGTCACGGCCGACGATCATGAGCAGACCCTGCTGGCGGTGTGCCAGACCCTGGACGACGCAGCCACGGTCGAGCCGGGCCGGGTCGATCTGTATGTGCTGCGCGTGGGCAAGGACGACGAAGAGGCCAACCGCGGCGGCATGTTCGCCCCACTGCCGGCCAAGGATCCGCTGCTGGTAATGGCCCAGCGCCTGCAGGGCCCATACGGGCGCCACGGCGCACCGGGTACGGTCCAGATCGCGCAGCTCGGCCCGCAACGCCGTGCCTTCCTCATCACCCATGAGGAACACCGGCGCGGCCATCGGCGCGCCTGGCGCAGTTACATCGCCGAGCACAACCATCGCCTGCGCGATGTCGCCCAGTACCGCGATCACCTCGACAATCTCGCCCTGCACGGCTGTGACGGCAATCCGGCCGACTGCGGCAAGGGCGTGTTCGCGGTCGATTTCAGCACGACGGTGGGCGACAGCAACGCCGTGGATGGCTACTGGCCGCTGACGGTGCGTGCCAGCGGCCACGACTGCACGGGCCCGGCGACCGAGTTCTACCACCTCATCTTCGATGCCCGGCAGCGCGCGTATCCGGTGCCGGAAGACCTCCAGCGCGACGGCTGCGCCGACAGCTGAGGCCGTGGGTTGCCACGGCAACCGACCGTCTGAATGCACCCGCCGCCCGCACCGCGTAAAATCACGTTCCTGCCCTCTTACGCGAGAACTGCATTGAAGATCCTGGTCATCGGCGCTGGCGGCCGCGAACACGCCCTGGCCTGGAAGCTGGCCCAGTCCGCGAAGGTCCGTGAGGTCATTGTCGCCCCCGGCAATGCAGGCACCGCCACCGAGCCCAAGTGCCGCAACGTGGACGTCAAGGTCACCGATCTGGACGGCCTGCTGGCACTGGTGGGCACCGAAGGCATCGGCCTGACCGTGGTCGGCCCGGAAGTGCCGCTGGTGGCCGGTGTGGTCGATCGCTTCCGCGCCGCCGGGCACCGCATCTTCGGGCCCACCGCCGCCGCCGCGCAGTTGGAAGGCAGCAAGGCGTACGCGAAGGACTTCCTGGCCCGCCACAAGATCCCGACCGCGTTCTATGCCGTGCATACCGACATCGACCCGGCGCTGGCCTACCTGCGTGAGAAAGGCGCACCGATCGTGGTCAAGGCCGATGGTCTGGCCGCCGGCAAGGGCGTGATCGTGGCGATGACCCTGACCGAGGCCGAGGACGCGGTGCGCGACATGCTCTCCGGCAATGCCTTCGGCGATGCTGGCGCACGCGTGGTGATCGAAGAATTCCTGGATGGCGAAGAAGCCAGCTTCATCTCGATGGTGGACGGTAAGACGGCACTGCCGATGGCGACCTCGCAGGACCACAAGCGCGTCGGCGACGGCGACACAGGCCCGAACACCGGCGGCATGGGCGCGTACTCGCCGGCCCCGGTGGTGACCGACGAAGTGCATGCGCGCGTGATGCGCGAGGTGGTCAACCCGACCGTGCAGGGCATGATCGCCGACGGCATTCCGTTCACCGGCTTCCTCTATGCGGGCCTGATGATCGATGCCAGCGGCGCGCCGAAGGTGATCGAGTTCAACGTGCGCTTTGGCGACCCGGAAACCCAGCCGGTGATGCTGCGCCTGCAGTCGGACCTGGTGGATCTGGTCGAAGCGGCGATCGATGAGCGCCTGGACACCGTGGAGGCGCAGTGGGATCCGCGCCCGTCCCTCGGCGTGGTGATGGCCGCCTCGCCGTATCCGGAAACCCCGATCACCGGCGACGTGATCCACGGCCTGGAAGCGGTCGCCGCGACGGCCAAGGTGTTCCATGCCGGCACCACGCTGGACGCGCAGGGCCAGGTGCTCAGCGCCGGCGGCCGCGTGCTGTGCGTGGCGGCATTGGGCGGCACGGTGGGCGAGGCACAGCGCAACGCCTACGCCGGCATCGGTGCGATCCACTGGGCCCATGAGTTCCACCGCCGCGATATCGGCTGGCGGGCGATTGCGCGCGAGCAGGGCTGACCTGGCACGGTCGGGGCCACGACCGATCGAAGCACTGCCCTGAGCGCCAGAAAGCAAAAAGGCCCGGCATCAAGCCGGGCCTTCTCGTGTGATCACGCCAGTCACTGCATCACGCAGTAAACAGCGCCTTCATCTTCTTCAGGGCGTTCGCCTCGACCTGGCGGATGCGCTCGGCGGACACGCCGTACTCATCGGCCAGCTCCTGCAGCGTCACCTTGCTGTCCGCGTCCAACCAGCGACGGCGGATGATGTCGCGCGAACGCGCATCCAGCTCGGCCATGCCTTCGCGCAGCAGCTGCAGCTGATTGTCTTCGCTGTCCATCCGCTCATACGCCATCGAAGGATCTTCTTCGTTGGCCCGCAGGTAGGCCGCCGGCGACGGCGGTGCATGATCGTCATCGTCATCACTGGAGAGATCGAAACCGATATCGCGACCCGACAGGCGCGACTCCATCTCGAGCACTTCGCGCTCGGACACGTTCAGGTCCTTGGCCACCGCGCTGACTTCGGCCGCGTTCATCCAGCCCAGGCGGGTCTTGGACTTGCGCAGGTTGAAGAACAGCTTGCGCTGCGCCTTGGTCGTGGCGACCTTGACGATGCGCCAGTTCTTGAGGATGAACTCGTGCATTTCCGCGCGGATCCAATGCACCGCGAACGACACCAGGCGAACGCCCATGTCCGGGTCGAAGCGCTTCACCGCCTTCATCAGGCCGATGTTGCCTTCCTGGATCAGGTCGCCCAGCGCCAGGCCGTAGCCGTTGTAGCCGCGGGCGACATGCACCACGAAGCGCAGGTGGGAATGGACCAGTTCGCGCGCGGCGTCCAGATCCAGCTCGTCGCGGAAGCGGCGGGCCAGATCCTGCTCGTCATCGACCGACAGCACCGGGATCTGGTGCACGGCACCGATGTAGGCGTCCAGCGAACCGAGCGCACTGGGAATCGGGAGATTGTTTGCCACAAGGGCAGTAGAGGTGTTCTGGCTCATAGCACTCATCTTAGCAGTCCCGGAATTGGACTGCTAAAGGGGAAAGAAGTTCCAGCGTTCTGTTGATGGGATGCTGGTACAGATTGCCCGTCTAACGTACCGCGAAATGATGACAGTGGCGAGAGCCCGGGAACGAGGCAACAAACCCCATTAAATCAAAAGGATACGATGATGAATCGGGGGATATCGCGTGTTTTCTGGCTGAACAGCCCGCCGGAAACGCCCATTCATCCTGGAAAGGTTGCCGGCAGTTCAGCCAGGCATGGCCTGGCCCTACCCCTGCCCCCACCGGAGCCGACCGCCAACACCGCGATCCCCGGTAGTGCCCCCCCCAGCGGGGCCGGGCCCCACCCCCCCCCCCCCAGTAAATCC